>JBPCTU010000475.1:0-3060 GCA_051011515.1 Acidimicrobiales bacterium | reverse complement strand
TCCCGCCATCCGGCATACAGCCCGTTGTTAGGTGAACGTCTGATGCCTTCCGACAACGAGCTGGCTTCCGATGACGCCCTTGATCGGTGGATGCAGACTCACGCCACAACCCAGCACCACTCGTCGGGCACCTGCAAGATGGGCCCGAGCTCCGACCCATCAGCGGTTGTCGACCAATACTGTCGGGTCCACGGACTCCAGGGGTTACGCGTGGTCGATGCCTCGGTGATGCCAAACGTGGTCCGGGCCAATACGAACGCGACCGCCATCATGATCGGCGAACGTGTTGCCGCCATGATGCAGCAAGGCGACTGACTCGGCCGACCCAGGTTCGGTGACCTTTCAGAAGGTTGAGCGCAACACCAGCAACTCGACCAACTCGTCCGGCGCACTCAACATCGGGTAGTGACCGGTGTCCATCTCGTGCCATGTCGCGTCGAGCTTCTCGGCGCAACGCCGTTGGTGCGCCTCGCCCGGGTTGTGTGCCTGTCGGCAGTATATGACGCTGGCATCCCAGGTCTGGTCCCAGAACTGGGGCAGCTCCACCGGTTCTGTGAATACCGCCAGCGGATGCAGTCCGAATCGATCCGCCGCCCAGCCAGCTGTCTCGGGCTCCAGTTCGCTCAGCAGCTTCGCTCGAGCTTCGGGAGAAACCCCCCTAGCGGTGTCGGTGGTGATCGTCGCAACCGGGGTGACCACATCAGAGATTCGCTCTCCGTCAAACAGCGCCAAGGCATCGATGAACACAAGCCGGCCGATTCGGGAGCGTTGGAGCTCGGCCACTTTGGCTGCCACCATGCCTCCAACTGATGTACCCACGAGCACGACGTCGACAAGATCCTCCTGTTCTAGGAATATAGCGACCTCTTGCGCCTGACTCTCGGTAGTGATCCCCGCGCGAAGCTCGTCTGATCGCTCGCCGCAGCCATCGAGGGATGGGGCGAGTACCACATGGCCGGCCCCCCGGAGCAGCGTCGCAACCGGCTCCCATACCCAGCCGCCCTGGTAAGCGCCGTGAATCAACATGAACGTCGTAATGGCCGTCGACCTCTCGTTGCGTTGTCGACCATCGTGGAGCCCACACGTGGCACACGTCCAGCCGAGTCTTGCCTGAGCATTCGCGTACTCGCGGCGGCCGTCCAACCGCTTCGCATGTAGCTATGCAAAAGGCTGGCGTAACATTCGACGCGGAGGTTGGTCGGAAGTGATGTTCGAGTTCGAGGGCTGTGTTCTCGACACAACGAAACAAGAGTTGTGGCGCGACGGCGAGGTCGAACACGTTGAGCCTCAGGTACTGGCCGTAATCGAGTACCTCGCGATCAACAACGACCGCGTGGTTACCAAGATCGAACTGCTCGACGAGGTCTGGGGCGACCGGTTCGTGTCGGAATCTGCGCTGACGTCGCGCATCAAGCTGGCCCGACGGGCATGCGGTGACAGCGGCCGAGCTCAGAGAGTCATCAAGACCATTCACTCGAGGGGATATCGAATGGTCGCCGCTGTGACCAGCCGGGATGTGAGCGGTACCGGGCTGGCCAGGCGAGAAGCGGAACCAGACACGGGCACGGAGCCGGCACCTCTGACGGAGCCGACAACTTCGCGCCGAGGGGCGTCGACATCGGTATTCGGGCGCGACCAGGAGATCGCCGCGCTCGACGCCGCGTTGGCTGGCGCCGCCAGCGGTCGACGCGAAGTGGTCTTCGTCTGCGGTGGTATGGGTAGCGGGAAGAGCACCCTGGTCGCCGAGTTCCTCGAACGTCACGATCATCTCGAAGAGTGGAACGTTGCCCGTGGCCAGTGTCTGGAGATGCGCGGCGGGACCGAGCCCTACTTCTGCCTGCTTGATGCAATCTCGAACTTGGCCCAGGAGGACGAGGCGATGGTGCGATCCACGCTGGTGCGCTCGGCGCCGTCCTGGTTGAATCAGCTGCCCTTCCTGGTCGACGACGTCACCTCTGAGCAACTTGAACGGCGACTTCTGGGGTCAACCGACACACGGATGCTTCGCGAGGGCGCCGACGCCTTGGCCCTCCTGGCGGCGGCCCAACCCCTTCTCCTCATCCTTGAAGACCTGCACCTCGCCGATGACTGCACTCTCGACGTCCTGGAGTTGCTCCTGCGGCGCAGCGACACGTGCCCGCTTTTGCTCATCGGCACTGCGCGTCCAGACAGCACCGAACTGGCATCGGTGATCGGACCAGCCGTGGCCAGGGGTGATGCCATGGAGTTGCAGCTCTCGCCGCTTGCCGAGCAGTCCATTTCGGCCCTCGTTGCGGACCGGACCGACGCACAGGAAGTCCCGGACGATCTGGTGGCGTTGGTGACTCGAAGATGTGAAGGCATCCCGCTCTTCGCAGAAGAGATCGTTGCGGCTTGGACTCGCGACGGGCTCATCGAAGTCGTTGATGGGCGGGTGAACGTGGTGGGTGACGTCGGCCAGCTCGAGGCCACGATCCCAGCTACATTGCCGCCACTCATCGAACGTGAGCTGGCGAGCCTCGACGCCAAGGAGCTGGCGGTCTTGCAAGCGTGCGCAGCCGCAGGCGACACGTTCGATGCTGCGGCCATCGCTGCAGCAACCAGCACCACCGTTGCTGACACCGAACAGCTCCTCGGGTCGATTGAGCGCCGACACGGGCTGATCAGTGCTCTCGGCGCGAGTTCTTGGCCTGATGGGACGATCTCGGCGACCTACGGGTTTTCTCACGCGCTGTTCCGCGAGGTCATCCACGACCTCATGCCGGCAAGCGTGCGGGCTGCGGTCCACGCGCGTATTGCCAGGGAGCTCGAAGAGGCCTGGGGGGACGAAGCAGATGAGCTCGCGATCCCCCTCGCTGATCATTACCTGGAGGCGGGCGAGACCTTGCGTGCTGTCGAGCATCTTCGCCGTGCCGGCGAGCGCGCCGGCGCTCGGAGTGCTCACCGGCATGCCGCGGAGTTCCTCACCGATGCCCTATCCAGGCTCGAAGATGTGCCCGTCTCGGCAGAAAGAGATCGCGCCGAGTGCCTCGTGCGGGCGGCCCTCGGTCCTGCGCTGGTGGCTTCGAACGGTTGGTTCGA
>JBPCTU010000474.1:0-8635 GCA_051011515.1 Acidimicrobiales bacterium | reverse complement strand
GCACGATCCAACGTGGCCACAAGCTCCTGGTGGGAAACATTCGGAGCAACGACGTCACTGGCGCCGGCTCGCATGGCAGCGACGACCAACTCGGTCTTCATATCGCCGACCATGACGACTGACATGTCCGAGCGATGGCGTGCGAACGCTTCGATCCAGGTGAGCCCGAGGGTCTCGTCGACCCCGGGCCCGATGACGACTACGAGCGGATCAGACGCGCTGACGCTCTCCGCAACTGCATCCGGCGAGCTCGTCGCCCAGTCCTCCTCCCATGACCGCGAAGTCGTGGGACCAAGCGCCTCGAGGCGCTCGTCAAATGACTGGAACGGCGAGAGAAAGACGATCATCGAACGTTGGTCGGCTCGGTGGGCTCATAAACGGTTGCCCGGGTCTGGATGCGGGTGCCCTCTTCGGGTGCATCCTCGGGCTCCTGAGCCATGTACAGAGAGCCATACTCCCGGGCGAACACGAGACGCTCGGCCTCGGGAGTTGTCAGCGCAAGTGTGACCAAGAGGTTGCCAGAAGGCGCCAGCCGAGGAGCGTTGGCAAGCCGTGGCTCTTCGGGGTCTGGCTCAACGGGGATCTCCTCAACCTGAACCTCGGTCACGAGCACCTTGTGCATCAAGACGTGGGTGGTGTCAGGAGTCTCGACAGAGATGTCCGAGGACAACTCTTCTGGCAACTCGACGTCGACGCCGTCGATCTCCACCTGTTCCCCTTGCACGGAGAATGGACCGAACGATGCGAACACCGCAACGGTGTCACCCGGCGAGATAAACCCGCCCATGACCCGTTCCGGACCCATCGACACAGTCAGTTCGATGTAACCCTCGGGCGCTTGGACGGTACTGGGGCGCCGGTCGAAGGCTTCAGGGTCGACGAATCGATCCATCACCAACTGTTCTCCAGCGAACAGGTCCGTCTCGGCTACCAATTCAGCTATGTCATTTGCGGCCACCACGGCGCCCGAAGGACGAACCTTGACGGGAACCTCGGCCACAGCGACCAGATCACCAGTGAGCATCGCTGATCCGGACGTACCCGCAGGCACGTACTCGGTCACGACGAACACCTCGACGAGTTGCTCACCTTCGAGTGCCCGGCTTTCGGCACCCTGTACAAATCGCACCAGCAAGGCTGTCCCCAACACCCCGCACAACAGTGCAGCCACGACCATCACGATCTTTCGACGCATGGTTCCCCAGTTTCCTTTCGTCGGGAACAGCTTCTGGATTGCCTGTCGACAGTGGGGTCCCGATGCTGAGGAAAGGGGCCCAACATGCCTAGGTGGAACGACTCAGCAACAGGTCTGTGACTGCGTCCAAACGCCCCACTCGAGCGCGGACCCCGAGCCATACCTCGGTCGGCGCCCGCGCCTGGCTATCGACGACAGTCGCCACCGGGTTGAGCGATTTATCCTCGTTGGCCGGCCTCACTGGGCCCAACGACCCAGAATGGTCAGATGGTTGATGATCCACGATCATGGACAGTCGAAGTTGTCGTTACCGCCGACGCCATGGATGAGATCGAACTCGCGCTCTGGGATCACGAACCAACGGCGCTGCTGGAGGCCCCGGCGGCACCGGGCGCGATCACGTTGACGGCGGGTTTCGCGAGTGAAAACGCGGCGGTCCTAGCCACCTCCGCCCTCCAAGATCACGCGTCCGTATTGGAGCTGGCAATGGCCGAAGCCGACAACCCTGACGACTGGACGACCCACTGGCGCCGCGGTGCCGAACCGCATCGAGTCGGCGACTTCTTTGTTCGGCTCGACCACCATGCACCCGACCCGTCAGCGATCGATCTGGTCGTCGAACCGGAGGTGGCGTTCGGCTACAGCCACCCGTCAACCCAGCTGCTCCTGCGAACCATGACACCAGAACTCCTCGACGGCGCGAGCGTGGCCGACGTGGGCACGGGTTCGGGCATTCTCGCGATCGCTGCGGACCTGGGCGGCGCTGCATTGGTCGATGCCGTCGACACCGACCCGAACGCCCTCGCCGTCGCCAAGACCAACACGCTCAGAAACTCGAGCACCGTCAACCTGATCGAGGGGTCTGCGTCGGATCTCCCACACCCCGACTACGACCTCATCGTCGCCAACCTGACCGCAGGTGCCCTGGTGGCTATTGCACGCGACTTGGAGGCGAGGGTGCGCCGAGGCGGTGTCATCGCGATCAGCGGCGTTCTCGATGGTCAACTCGAGTCTGTTCTCGACGCCTTCCAATCGTCGCCCAAGGTCATCGAACTTCTCGATGGCTGGGTCGCCACGACGCTTTGCCAAACCGCTCCTGGGAGCCGGTGAGCCGGGGAAGAGAGGGCGGAGGCCTCACAGGTCCAGCACTCATTTCGAGTCCTGGTGGCGATGCGTTGGAGGGAGTGCGACCCCCGCCCTGTCCCCAGTAGGCCGGAGGGGGCGATGTCCACCGGCCAGTACGATCATCGTCATCGTGAGATTGGCCTTGACCCATAATCGCCCGCAACGAGTGCAAATGAGCCCACGGGCTCATGCCGGGGTGACCGGGCCCAACCGACACGCAGGTCAACCAACCACTCCCGGAGGTCCGGTGTGAACCCACTTGGAGACAACCTGGTGGTCTTGATGGTTCTCGCCCTCGGGGGAGCGCTGGCCGTTGGAAATCTGATGGCGCTCATTCGACCCCGCGACGACCCGGGTGAAGACGAACTCGAACGCCCACCACTCGGAAGGTCGATCGTGATGATCACCATCGGGCTTGTGGCTGCGATCTGGGCCTTGGTGAGCCTCTTCACCTAGTTATCCGTCGCGCCGCTCAAGCGGCGCCATACTCACTCGCCGCTCAGGCTGCGCCGCGCGCCATGTTCGCGAAGCGGGTGTAGTGAGGCAGGAACGCCAGACGCACCATCCCAGTAGGACCCGACCGGTGTTTGGCCACCAGGATCTCCGCTGTACCCAGATCGGGTGACTCCGCGTCGTAGACCTCATCGCGGTAGAGGAACATCACCACATCGGCGTCCTGTTCGATCGACCCCGACTCGCGCAAGTCGCTTAGCAGTGGCCGCTTGTCCTGTCGCTGCTCCAGCTGCCGACTCAGCTGCGAAAGAGCCACCACCGGGCATTCCAACTCGCGCGCCAGGATCTTCAGTCCACGACTTATCTCAGAGACCTCCACCTGGCGGCTCTCTGCGCTGTTTCGTCCGGTCATGAGCTGCAGGTAATCGACCACCACCATCGACAGATCGCCGACCTTGCTCTTGAGTCGTCGGGCTTTGGCCCGAATTTCCATGACGGTCGTATTGGGGTTGTCATCGATCCACACGGGCGCTTCGGCCAACCTGCCGACGCCGTGGCTGATCCGCGACCAGTCGTCCTCGGTCAACTTGCCGTTTCGAACCTTGGTCGCGTCGACTCGAGCTTCACTGCACAACAACCGCTGACTGATCTCGAGTTGGCTCATCTCGAGCGAAAAGAAGAGGACCGGCTTCTCTGCATACATCGCGGCGTGGGCGGCCATCCCCAAGGCGAAGCTGGTCTTGCCCATGGCGGGCCGGGCACCCACAACGACGAGGTTGTTGGGTTGCAACCCGGACAGGAGCTCGTCGAGATCCATATAACCGGTAGGGGTTCCGGTGATGCTGTCGCCCTGTTCATACAGCTGTTCGAGACGATCGAGGTTGGCGTCGAGAAGGTCTTTGATCAAGGCCAACGAGTCGCCTGAACGCCCTTGCGAAAGGTTGAACACCATCGACTCAGCCGAGTCGACGGCCTTTACGACATCGTCGGGCTGTCCATAGCCGATTTCGGCGATCTCGGAGCCGACGTGGATGAGGCGCCGCAGAAGAGCCAGCTCGTGGACGATCTTTGCATACTTGGTGGCGTTGGTTGCTGCGGGTGTCCCGGCCTGGAGGCTGACCAGAGCACCGCCGCCACCCATTGTTTCGAGCAGGCCCGCACGATCGAGCTCGGCGGCCACCGTGACCGTATCGGCGGGTTCGCCGGCGGCGTACAACGAGGTGATGGCCTCGAATGTGTGCTGATGCGCCGGTTTGTAGAAGTCGGCTGTTTCGACGACCTCTATGGCATCTGCGATGGCATCCTTGCTGAGCAACATGGCTCCGAGGACTGACTCCTCGGCTCCCATGTTGTGTGGTGGCACCCGGCTCGGCGCGCGGCGTTGGGTCGGTGCAGGGGGGGCGTCGAACGGGTCGGCATCGGGGTAGGGCGAAAGGTCAGTCATGAGCCGTTACAGGTTGGTACCACCGAGCTGGGGACTGCCAGTGGATCTCGGCCGCCAGCCTGTGGAATTGAGTGGATAACCCCCCAAGTCCTGAGGACAACCCCCAGAGAACGAGGCTCCCGGAACGATGCTCCCGGAACGATGCTCCCGGGAACGATCCTTTGAAGAACGATCCAGCGCGGGACACGGTCATGGACCCATTCTGGCAACAGGCACTGACAACGTCGGCGATACGCGCCCACTCACACAGACGTCAACAACTCCACGGACACAACCACCACCAAGAAACGCCGGCGCAGTTCGCGCCGCTCACTCGGTCGAGCCTGGGGGTCAGGCGGTTTCGGCTTCGCCGATGTCGACGACCTCGACGGTGATATCGAACTCGACTTCGGGATGGACCCGCGCTTTGACCGTGTGGGAGCCTAGATCCTTGATGCTCTCGTCGGTCGAGAGTGCCCGACGATCGATCACAACGTGAGCCTGCTCATGGACTGCGTTAGCCACATCGGATGTGGTGACCGAGCCAAAGAGTTTGCCGCCCTCACCCGCCCGAGCGCCGATGGTGATCGTCGCATTCGAGAGGCGTTCGGCCATCTCAGCGGCGTCCGAGCGCACTGCGGCATCGGTGAGCTCGCGAGACCGACGCATACCCTCGGCCTGGCGTTCGGCTCCAGGCGTAGCCTTCAGAGCCAGTCCTTTGGGGATGAGCAGGTTGCGGCCATGGCCGTCAGCGACGTCCACTACGTCGCCCTTTTTGCCGACGCCGTCAACGTCGGCCCTGAGGATGACCCTCACTCGTCCATCTCCTCTTCGACAACCTCGAGAGCTTCAACCGAGATCTCCACGTCGGCTTCACCTTCACCTTCGCCCTCACCCTCGCCGGGGCGTGGTGGCGGGGCAGTAGGGCGTGGCGGGGCATCATCGCGCCGATCGTCGCGTCGCCCGCGGCCCCCGCGCTGGGTGGTGATCCGGTTGGTGTAAGGAAGTAGCGCCATCTCGCGAGCATTCTTGATTGCCTGGGCGATCTCGCGTTGTTGCTGGGCACTGTTACCGGTGACGCGGCGCGCTCTCACCTTGGCTCGATCCGACACGAAGCGGCGTAGAAGGTTGATGTCCTTCCAGTCGACGTACTCGATCTTCTCCTGGGTGAGGATGCTGACCTTCTTCTTGCTGCGCCGGGCGTTGTCTTTGTTCTTGCCGCGCTTGGTACGTGGTGGCATTTGAAGTGATTCTCCTCGGAGCCGGGCTCCGTAACGAATGACAGGCCCGCGGCCTGCGAAACTTGTCGATGGTGGGGCCTGCAGCGGCCCGCCCTGGGGCGGGTTGGCCCTAGAAGGGTTCCTCGTTGGGGTCGTAGGCAGGTGGCTCGTTCGACGTCGGACGGCTGCGACCGCCACCCCCGCCTCCGCCTCCTCCGGCGTCGTCGCGCCGCTCGTTGCGGTGCACCTCGGCCGTAGCCCAGCGAAGACTGGGTGCGATCTCATCGGCGATGATCTCGACCTTGCTACGACGGTCGCCGTCTTGGGTTTCCCAGGACCGTTGGTCGAGTCGGCCGTAGATCACGACACGCATACCCTTGGTCAGCGACTCACTGGCATTCTCGGCGAGTTGGCTCCAGGCAGTGACATCAAAGAACGACACGACCTCTTCGCCGTCTCGGCCCTTGCGGTTCCAGGCCACACCGAAGTTGGCCACTGCAGCGCCGCTGGGCGTGAAACGTAGTTCGGGGTCGCGGGTGATGTTTCCTACGACGGTGACGGTGTTGTCAAAGGCCATGTTGAGCCTCTCTTTCCCCTGTGGTTCGTAATCGATCCTGGTCGGTTCCGAGTCGATCCGGATCGCTCCAGATCGCTCCGGGGCGACGCCGAGTCGGTTCGATCAGCCAGCCTCGAGCAGGCCACGACGGGCGGCCTCGCGGTCGGGCAACCTGATCAACTTGTGGCGGACGATTTCGTCCGCGAGGCGAAGGCTTCGCTCCAGAGGCTCCATGTCCCTGGGCTCGGTAACCATCTCGAGCACCACGTAGTGGCCTTCGCTCTTGTGGTTGATCTCGTAGGCAAACCGGCGTTTGCCCCACTTGTCGGTGGACGCAAGCCGGCTTTCACCTTCGTTCAGCCAGGTTTCGACCCGGCCGACAACATCGTCAACCATGGCATCTTCTTCGTCGCCATCGACGATGATCATCATTTCGTAAACTCGCTTCGACACGGCGAGCACACACCTCCTACGGACTCGCTAAGCGAGGTCCCCACCCTGTGGTGGGAACAGGTCGGTTCTATAAGTTGTCCCGGTGAGCATAGTGGGATGGGGTGACAACGCCTCGCCCGACTTCCATGACGGTCCTGGCGGTCACCACAGCCCACCCTCGAACCCTCTCGGGTGCATGGGCCAATTGACCCTTCTTCGCACCCAACCTGCTCACCAACCCCTCTGTCAACTTGCACAACAGGGCGATGCGGAGGAGGCTGGTGCCGTCCATATCCCCGACCAACTGGCAGCGCGATGGACTTCACTGCTCGAGACATACGGATGAAGGAATTCCGCCGGCAACTCGTCGGGTACTCGGCGCGCGACGTCGACGATTTCCTCATGAATCTTGCCGTCGACTTCGACCGGCGCGACCGTATTGCTGAAGCGCATCGGACCTCACAAGCCGATCTCGCGAAAGGCGAGGAGATTGTGGCCGATGCCCAAGCCACCGCTCTCGAGATCGTCGAGAGGGCGAAGGACACAGCCAGAACCGGGCTGCGTCTCTCTCGCGAGCTGGCCGACGAGATTTTGCGGGATGCCCAAAACCGCCAACAGAATGCGGCGAGGTTCGAAGCGGCGGCTGAGCTACGACTGGCCGACGTCGAACGACGGCTCGACGGCGACGCAGATTCAATCGCCGGCGAAGCCCACAATGGCGGAGCCCACGGCGAGATCGTTCAGCTGAAGCAAACCGCCGAGCGCTGAAAACGGGCGACCACAAGGACCGGGCAGCCCGTCGTCAGCACCAGGGTGCGAATCTTGGTGCGCTACCAGCTTCCCAGAGGGTCATCATCGAGCGAATCGGTGGGGCTGCCGTACAAACCCAGCGCCTCGGTCTCGGAATCCGAGAGATGGTACGACTCGTCGGGCGACGGGAATTCTCCAGAGCGGACATCGGACCCGAAACGGGTCAGGGCGTCGACGGCGGTTGTCTTCACGTCGGCGTAACGGCGTACGAACTTGGGTTTGAGCCGATCTTCGATCCCCAATACATCGTGGAACACCAGGACTTGGCCATCACAATCGGGACCAGCACCGATGCCAATCGTGGCTATGTCCACCGACTCTGTGATGAGTCGACCGACCTCGTTCGGGACTCCCTCGAGCACCAACGAAAAACACCCGGCGTGCTGCAACGACTTGGCATCGTTCAACAGCGCGACCGCTGCCTGGGTGTTCTTCCCCTGCACCTTGAAACCACCCATCGCCAACACGGATTGGGGGGTGAGACCAATGTGGCCCATAACCGGAATCTCGGCGTCGGCGATCGCCTCGATCATCGGCAGTCGCTCATGGCCACCTTCGAGCTTCACGGCGTGAGCTCCAGCCCGAATGAGCTGAGCCGCGTTGTGGACTGTTTCGGCCTTCGACACGTGGTAGCTCATCCAAGGCAGGTCAGCCACGATGAAACATTCTGGATCGGCCCGAGCTACCGCAGCTGTGTGATGAGCCATGTCGTCGACACTGACTTGCAAGGTGTCGGTGTAACCGAGAACCACCATGGCGACCGAATCACCCACCAAGATGATGTCGGCACCGCTTTCGCTCACCATGGTCGCCGACGGCGCGTCATAAGCCGTCAACATGACCAGCGGCTCCGCCCCCGATCGAACCTTGTGAGTGGCAATCCGCGGTGCCGTTAGCTTGGTTCCCACTGCGGCTCCTGTCGAAACGGTCTCGGCGTCAGTAGAGCGAGTTTATGACCAGAGCCGTCATAGCACCAGGCCTCGTGCCGGGGAACGTCACATCGGCCCCGTGCTCATGGAGTCAGCTTTCTGAAAGCACGTAGGCCACCCGCAAATGATTCCATGAGCACTCGGGGCACACCTCGACCACGTAGCACGTGAACCTCCCCTTGCGTTTTCTGATGCGCTCCATGTCAACGGGCGATCGGACACAACGGCCGTGCGAAGGCAGTCTTGGCCCGAAGACGTAGGAAACCGTGCAGAGATCGTTCTCTTCACAGATCGGGCACGGATCTGCGGTCGGGTTCGAATACTGTTCTGCGGCCCGACGGAGCTCTGGGTGCGCGTCGCACACGTCTGCCCGCGTCAACAACCCGTCTCGGTACTGCGCCAGAACCGCTTGCCGCGCCAACCTGTAGTCGACCTGGCCCTCGGTGAAGGCGGATGGCGGTGCTACGGGAACGAATCCCATGGCCGGTCAGA
>JBPCTU010000473.1:0-3167 GCA_051011515.1 Acidimicrobiales bacterium | reverse complement strand
GTCAGAGGAACCGCGGCCTGCAATGGATACGGGGGAACCATTGTCACCGGCGACGTCTTGTTCGAGGGCTTCGAAGTCACGGAGATGGCGTGCGATCCGGCCTCGGCCATGACCCTCGAGTCGGCTTACCTGCAGGCGCTGAGTCGGGTCACCGATTCGGAGATCCAAGGCGCCGCATTGGTACTCACTGGCCCGGGGGTTGAGTTGCGATTCGCGGTTGTCGAAGAAACGGCGGACGTCCCGCTGGAGGACACGAGCTGGTTGCTCGACACATTGATCGACGGCGAGGCGGCATCGACAGGGCCCGGGTTGTCCGAAGCGATCATTACGTTCGCGGCCGGTGAAGTACTGGGCAGCGACGGTTGCAACAACTTCTCGGGCGGCTACGAGATCGATGCCGACCGCATCCGATTCGGCGCCCTTCGCCAGACGTTGAAGGGCTGCCCGGACGAGATGGCCCGTCAGACCCAACTGATCGCCGAAGTCATCGGATCTGACCCGGTCTTCGAAATCGAGGGGGAGGCACTGACGCTGATGTCGCCGGCCGGCGCCGCCCTCGTGTATCGCGCGGGTTGACCGGTCGCCCGGGAGTCAGGCCGAATCGACCATCGGGTCTGGGCCCGGATCGGACCCTGTTGCCGCGACGGCGAGCCTCTCGACGTAATGGGTCCAACCCTGAAGGTGATCATTGCGCGAATCGACCGGTAGGTCCGCGTGGGTCAAGGTAACCAACGTCTCGGTCCCATCCTCGACGAGATCGATGGTGACCAACGACGAGCCCGGGGGGACGGTGGGGCTGCCCTCCCAGCCCCAGCTGAACGAGACACGTTCACTCTCCAGGACTTCTACATACTCCCCCGAGGCGACATCGGAGCCGTTCACGTCGAGGCGAAACTGGCCTCCCGGTCTCGGGTCGATCGCGACCTCCGTTCCCATCCACCGAATCAACTTGTCCGGATCGACGAGATAGTCGAAGACTGCCTTGGGAGGCGCGGCGATGCGAACGCTCGCGACGACGTCGCTGGTGATGGTGTCGCGGTTCTCGGTCTCGGAATTGTTCACTCGATTGTGCCTCGCTGTTGTTTCGTTTTCAGTTCGGACCCAGCGGTGCGCGACCGGCTGTGAGCTTTCCTCTCACGCCACTGCTCCTGCTCGACTTCGGTCTTGAGCGACTGGAGTCGGTCGACCCAGAACTCATCCAGCCAAGCGCGTAGGTCTCCCAACCCCTCGGGCCGGGTTCGGTAGTAGCGCCGGGTTCCCTCGGCCCGAACCGTTACCAGGTCGGCTTCTTGAAGGACTCTGAGGTGCTGAGACACTGCAGGCCGGCTGACCGTGAAGTTCTCGGCAATCTGGGACACCGTGGCTTCGTCGTCTCGGACGATACGGAGGATCTCGCGCCGGGTTGGTTCCGCAAGAGCTCTGGCGACGGCGTCCACAGCCGAAGTATAGACACAACCGTAAGCACTTCCTAACGTTCCCAACAGCGGCGTGCGCTGCCTGTTCGGAATAACAACGACGTCGAGTCAAACTTGCCGGACGGCGTAGAATCCCGCAGTGGCAGCTCTCGCACTTCGTTTCCTCAAGTCTGCGCCCACCTACAAGGACATGGGCCCGTCCAAGCTCGAGCTGGCTGTCGCTGGGCGGTCGAACGTAGGGAAATCCTCGCTTATCAATGCGCTTGCGAACCGTAACGGTTTGGCCAAGGTGTCCAAGACCCCCGGTGCTACGCGCCTGTTGAACATCTACGAGTACGGAGACCCCGATTCAGGCAACTGGGTAGTTGATCTGCCAGGTTTCGGATACGCGAAAGCCTCGAAAGGTGAACAAGCCCGCTGGGCCAAGATGATCGACGACTACCTTGCCCATCGCGACACGCTGGGCGGCGTCTTGCTTCTCATAGACGGCTTGATCGGCCCGACTGACCTCGATCTGCAATCGCTGGAGTGGTTCGAACATGTGGGGGTGCCGGTCTCGCTGGTCGCAACCAAAGATGACAAGGTGAAGCCATCCAAACGACCTCAGCGCCGGCGCGACCTGGCCGCGAAGAGTCGAGTCAAGCCGGACGAAGTTCGGTGGGTCAGCTCCCTCAAAGGAACCGGTGTCCCGGAGCTGAGAACCGAGATCCACCAGTACTTCACATCCTGACCCCAACGGCCACTCACCATCTCTCGGCGGTGGCCAATCCCGAGCGTTCGGATGAGGACGACGAGCAGCGCTTCCGGCACCGCCCTAGTGTGAAATCACCGCCGGCGCGCACCGCGCATGCGGTAGTGGATCATGGATGACCAACGCTACTGCCCGCACTTTCACCATACGGTCGAGTTGCTCGGCCGGAGATGGAGTGGAGTGATCCTGTGGGTACTTGTCGCGGGGCCTGCCCGCTTCGGCGAGATTCGTGACCGGATCCCCGGACTCTCCGACAGGCTCCTCACCAGCCGGCTAGCTGAATTCGAAGCGGAAGGCCTGGTTAAAAGGTGTGACCACGACGGGGCCAGTTGCTACCGCCTGACCGAAAAGGGCCGAGCCCTGGAGCCGGTCATCGATGCCATCACAACAGCGACGCGCACCTGGGCCGCGGCCGAGGCCCCTGCTACCAAGCCAGGCAGGATCAGGACTTGAGCAGCGCCGCCACGTCATTCGTTCCAGCTCACCCCAAAGCCGACCTGCCCCCGACTGTGGTTCACTACGCGGGTGACTGCTGATCAGAACCTGTACGCGGTACTGACCGCGTGTTTCGAGGGCCAACTCGACAAACCGTTCCTGACCCAACCCGGACAAGCCGTCGCGTCGTACCGCGCAATCGTTGACCGGGCATCCAGCTTGGCTGGCGCGCTGCGGGCTGCAGGGGTCCAGCCGCACGACCGCGTCGTCACGACAACAACCAAGTCGACCGAGGCGGTCGCCCTATACCTGGCATCGCTGAAGGTGGGAGCCGTCTACGTTCCGCTGAACCCTGACTTCACCCCAGCCGAGATCGACTACTACGTAGGGGACGCCGAGCCATCGCTCATGGTCGCCAACCCCGGCGACCCAAGCCGTGATGATGTGGCGACCTTGACTCTCGATGGCTCAGGGGGCGGGACGTTGGCCGAGCTCGCATGCAATGCCGACCCATTGGACGCACCGATCGATCGAAACGGCGCTGACCCCGCTGCCATGCTCTACAC
>JBPCTU010000472.1:0-3868 GCA_051011515.1 Acidimicrobiales bacterium | reverse complement strand
GAATGGCTTGATGTCAAATAGGCCCAAACGGAACAGCGGGTCCTTGCCGTGCTCGACTCGGCGTTCGGTCCAGCGCAGGAAGAGCCCGAGGACGACCAATCCGGCTCCGATCACGAAAGGTGTGAGGGCCAGGCCGAACACCGTGAAAGGAGAGTTGGAGTCGCGCAGCCAACCCCACTCGCTCGCCTTCAGGATCCCATAGACCACCAAACCGAGACCCAGCGCCGAAAGGGCCGAGCCAACCCAGTCGATCTCCGGTCGCCGGACGGGCGCTGGACTGTCAGCAATCCAACCGACGAAAGCGACGATCGCAAGCGCGAGCACGACCTCGCCCACGAAGACCCATCGCCACGTGTACTCGGTGGTCACCCAACCGCCGAGTATCGGCCCGACTGCGATGCCGGCACCGGCGACACCGCCGATAACTCCGTAGGCAACCGCCCGATCGGCACCCTTGTAGCTGCTTGCAATCAGCGCGACCAGCGCCGGCAAGACGAGCGCTGCGCCGATGCCCTCGAGGATCGACCACCCCAACAACAACATCGGGACGGTTTGGGAGACTGCGGTCAGCGCCGACCCACATGCATAGATGACCAGCCCTACAGCAAACGTCCTCTTTCGCCCGTATCGATCACCGAGCTTGCCACCGGTGATCATCAACGCGGCCATCGTCAGCGCGTAGAACGTGATCACACCTTGGATCACCGTGACGGTCGTATCGAAATCTTCGACCAGCTGGCTGATCGAGACATTCATGACAGCCTGATCAAGCACCATGAGGAACTGCGCCGCAGAAAGCACGATCAATGCGCGCCACTTCTTCACGGTTCGCGATGGTAGTTCTGGCCGCCATCACCACCGGCCACCGTGACCGGCGGTTCGGGCCACCGAGAGCATGGCCACCCCCTCGTTCGACACGCTCTATCGTTTTCTGCCACCAGCCCCACATCCCCGAGGGGGAGCCCCATGGATTTCAACGACCCGAAGGCCGTAACGATCTGGCTCACGCGAGCCATCGCCTACGTGGCCTATGCCTTCTTCATCCTCACCGAGATCATCCTGCTGCAGGGGTTCTTGCTCAAGTTGTTCGGGGCGAACCCGACGAGTGACTACGTCCAATGGGCGTATCGAAGCCTCGACCGGGTGATGGCACCTTTCCGAGGGATATTCACCGAAGTCGAACTCGACGGCAACGCGGTTCTGGATCCGTCGATCATTTTCGCAATGGTCATCTACGGAATCGTTGCCCTCCTCCTTCGGGCTTTCCTCGACTGGCTCAACATGCGTCTGGCGCGCCTGGAGCGCGAGCGGATGATGGAAGCGCAGCAACAAGCGGCGATGGCTGCGAACGCCCAGTATCAGACACCACCCCCAGCTGCGCCGGCGGCGCAACCGCAACAAGCACCAATCCCGGCCACCGAGGCACCGCCGTCGACAGCGCAGACGCCGTACCCGGACAGCAACCCTGCCCCGCCGCCCGACCCCTCGGCCCCTCGCCACTAAGAAGCGCCAAGCGCTCCTAGAACACCTCGCCTGTCGCTTCGTACCTGGCAGCAAGCTCGCTTGATTCCATGCCCTGCGCTCGAAGTGTCATGGTCTTGGCCAGCTGCACGCCAGCCAAGATGATCTGTGCTTCGAGGTAAACCCAGGTCAAAATAGCGAAAACCGCCCCAAACGCACCTGCTACCGAATTGCCGGCGAACTCTCGCAGGTACCAGCCGATCACGCTCGTTCCGAGCACCAGCACAACTGAAGTGACGCACCCAGCCACGATCCCGATCCGCCACGTCAGATAGCTGGGGCTCAGCGATCGAACCAGCAGCGTCAGCATGACGGCCAAGGCAACCCACGAAGCCAGCCCGCCAATAGCGTCTGCGAGACCTTCAAGCACGGGAGAATCAGCAGCCAGTGCTTCGGCCGCTCCGGCCAGCGCCGAGATCGCAAAGACCAAGACAAGGCCCGTAGCCGTCACCAGAACCATCGCGAAGCTGAACAGCCGGCGACGAATTCGGGAACGCCATCCCGTCCGCACCGGAGCGCGCCAGATGGTTCTGATCGCCTCTGACAACGCGAAGAACAGAAGCGTCGAAGCAAAGATCAACGACACAAACCCGAGCAGACCGAGCGATGTCTGGGTACCGCCAGCATCGATGCCGTCACCTATCGCACTCGCCGCCTGCTCAGACTCATCTATGCCGAACGCCGCGAGCCGGTCGGCGATGAACTGTTCGACCTCGCCTGAACCGAAGAACGGCTGCGCCAATGCTGCTGTGATCGACAGGAAGGGCAAGAGGGTGAACAGCCCGTAATAGGCTAGGCCGGCTCCCAATCGAAGGGTCCTGTCACTTCGCCATTCGTCATACGTCTGGCGACCGAGCCCGTACAGGCGGGCCATCCAGGGGAGCATCCGTGCAACGACAGCAGATCCGCCATGGTGCTGTCGATTCGGACCGGATTGGCCGAATTCTGCATCATCCGGGAAAATGGGGAGAAGCGAACAGGAGTGGATATTGAGTCACGCGGCACCCGACGCCGAATTGCCTGCGCGAGCCCCACTTCCACAGTGGTGGTGGGACCAGACACTGCGTACTCGGCGAATCATTGCAGGGTGCATAGTTTTTCTCCTGATCGCGGGGATCGGCGCAGCCGTCTACGCCTTGACCGACGGTGAAGCGAGCGCAGACCCAGTCGAAGTCGAAGCACGGGCGTACGTCGCCGCACTCCCTCCACAACGCGTCGAAACATGGGATGAACTAGCCGAATGTGAGTCCGAAGGGGATTGGGCGGCGGCGACGGGCAACGGCTTCTACGGAGGACTCCAGTTCAGCCAGGCGACCTGGCTCGAATTCGGCGGGACCGGCGGACCACATGAAGCAATCCGAGAGGAGCAGATCATGCGGGCGGAGTCGGTGCAAGAAGCGCAGGGTTGGGGTGCTTGGCCCAACTGCTCTGCTCAACTCGGCCTCCAGGACTGAGCAAGTCAGCTGGCGTTTGCGCCAGGCCACTCCTCTTCTTCGGTACGCCCGTAGAGGGCCACCAGGCGAGCAACGAGGGTGGCCAGGAAGAGCTGACCAACAAGAGCTTCGATAACCGTTATGCGCTGTGCGAACGTTCCCACCGGCGTCACATCGCCGAACCCCAACGTCGTCAGCACGACGTAGCTGTAGTACTGAGTCAGCCCTTCACCAGTGTCGGGATCTATGACCGGTTCGTCGAGAAAACCCGGCAACGCTGTGTACACCCAAGCGAAGAACTGCCCCAGCAGGAAGTAGGCAGACAGCACTCCCAGCAACGTCTGATTCGTAACCTTGGGATGGGACAAGATGTCCAAGATCACCCAGATCATCACCCATCCGACCACAACAGCGAACGCTGACGCGCCGACAGCCCCGCTGAAATCGTCGACCTCGCTTTGTCCCAGCGCAATCGTGCCGCCTATCGCCACGAGCATCAGCACTGCCCCGACACCTCTTCGGATCCGGTGCTTTGGCGACGTGACCGCCATGATGAGCATGGCGATGATGAGTAAGCCGCCGATCATCCGCACCATACGAGATTCTTCTACGCCTGAGACGAGGAATGAGGTGATCAGCATGGCAAACAGGAGGCCGTAACGATTGTTCTTCCTCTCCCCGGTGGGGATTCTCCTGCTGTTCACTCTGATCCACCGCCTGCGAAACCGCGGCTCGAGACCGGGGTCGCGCCCAATGCAACCACAGGCCAACCCTTCAGCGGCCGATACTCACCATCGGATTGGGCGCACTGCCCCGTGGGCGATACCTTGGCCCGGTGCTGATTCTGGCGATTCTCGGATTTGGAATGCTCGTGGGCGCGGCGGCGCAGATGATCCTGGGCCGCGGCGGTTACC
>JBPCTU010000471.1:0-3946 GCA_051011515.1 Acidimicrobiales bacterium | reverse complement strand
CGGGTCACAGCCCGCCGGTTGGGGGAGACCTATGGCGGTTCGCGCTTGTGGGCGCGATCGCGCCGGGGAGTTCCCAAGGATTGTTCGTCGCGTCCATCGGAGCGATCGGTCCATCGCGCGCGTCGGTTTTGGTGGGCACTTCGCCCGTCTTCTCAGTTCTGCTTGCCATCGTGTTCCTGGACGAAGGATGGAGATGGGCAATCGTTGTGGGAACGTTGCTCACGGTTGTCGGCGGTGCGCTCATCAGCTGGGAACCCGGGTCCATCGCTCGACGGGTGGGTATCGCGTTTGCGCTCATCACGGCCTTCACGTTTGGGTTGAGGGATGTGGTCGCGCGCCAGTTCGGCTCGGACTCAAGTGTGTCGTCCTGGTGGGCGGGTGCGCTGGTTCTGGGTACGGCGGCTGTTGTTCTGATTGCCATGGTGGTGATTCGCGACGGTACAGACACGATCACCCGGGCCCGCAGTTGCTTGCCCGAGTTCGCCGCTTCGGGGCTGGCCATAGGTGTTGCTCTGCCGGTGCTCCTCGAAGCGCTCGATCGTGGCGAGGTCGGTGTCGTCGCGCCGCTGTCGCTCGCGGCACAGAACATCACGGTTCTCGCCCTGGGGGCGGTGGTCTTCGGTCGACAGGAACGGACCCCACGGGTAGTGATGGCACTGCTGTTGGTTCTTCTCGGTGCGACCCTGATCATGGCGACCTGAGTTTCGTCGCTGTCTGACGATCGGAGCGGTTACGGTCGTCGCCCATGGACACGCTCGTCATCCAGGTACATCCCCTGGCCGACTGCTACAACGTGGCCTTGCTCGGGGCGGTAACCGACGCGCTGCAGGACGCCGGCGTCGACTCTCGCACCGTGCGGTTGTGTCAGGACGGCACGCTGGGTGTTGACGAGCTGACTGAGGTGGATCACATCGTCGCGGTGTACCCCACGTGGTGGGGTGGATTGCCATCGCCATTGCTGGATTGGTTCCAGAAGGCCGTTGGTCCACTTGTCGATGGCTCTTCGTCGAGCCGAGACTCTCCGCTTCGGTCCGTCCGCCGGCTCAGTGTCGTCACTAGTCATGGGTCTTCGCGGTTGATGAACTGGGCCCAGGGTCGATCGGGTTATCAGACCTGGACCAGAGTTCTCCTGCCTCTGTGCGCGCCTGACGCCGAGTTCGACTGGATCTCGCTCTACAAGATCGACCGCACTACAGAGGCCCAGCGTCGCCGGTTCATCCAGCAGGTCGGTTGGAGCATCACCACCGCTTCAGCTTCCGTTCGATCGACCGCGTAGATCCGCTGCCCGCGCGGCTCGACGCGAAGGTGCGCCGGCACCAGCGATTGCAGCTGAGCCTCAGGTTCCAGAGGATCATTCGTCGCCCCGTGTCTCGAGCCCGCCAAGTGTCGCGCCGCGTGTGAGTCGTGGTTGTCACGACCCCGATGCGGACGATGTTCGTCATGCCCGGTCGGACTCGTTCCTTGTGGTCGAAGACAAATGCCACCCCCGGCACCATCACGCGCTCGACCCAGCCCTTCAGAATTGCCGGCGGCGCGAACATCACGCTCGGATAACAGAACAACAACCCTTCGGTGCCTTGGAGAGCTTCGGCGTCGGCACGTGTCTCCGGAGTCTGCAGTGGCTCATCGCCGTGGTACGCAGCGCGCTCGGCCTCGGACATGAATGATTCGAAAGGACCGCCGCAAAGAGTTCGATGCGTAACCTCGTGTCCCGACTCAGCGAACCTGGCCAAGGCCGCATCGACGAGGACGCGGTCCGGCGAGTCCGGAGCGAAAGCGTCTACTACGAGGATCTTCACTGTTCCGAGAATCTCTCTCGGACATGGCCCCAGCGCTCGCCGCCGTCGACGGTTATGCACTCGCCGGTGACGAAGTTTGTGCTGGCCAGGAACACTGCTGCTCGCGCAATGTCGGCAGGCTCGCCCCATCGTCCCAAGAGGTTCCGGCGAGCCAGCCGGTCGATTTGGTCGCTGTCGAACGAGGCTGCCGGAATTGTTGGACCCGGCGCGATGGCGTTGGTGCGGACCGAAGGGGCGAGTTCTACCGCCAGCTGCCGCGTCAGAGCCAACAACGCAGCCTTCGCAACAGAGTGAGCACCTCGATCGGGCCAGGGGTGCCAGGCAGACAGGTCCACCATGTTGATGATGCAACCCTGGTTTCGTTCTAGCATCGAAGGCGCGACGGCCCTGGCGAGTTCATACGGGCCATGGAGCACGACGTCGAATGTTCGGTACCACCCGTCTGATTCTTCACTGAGAAGCGGAGTCGGCTCGAAGTAAGAAGCGTTGTTCACCAAGACGTCAACCGGTCCGAGTCCGTCCTCGACGGCCCTCACAGCCGCGGCCATAGACTCCTTGTTCCCGAGATCCATCGGCACAGCTATGGAGTCGATTCCGAGGCCCTTGATGTGATCGACAGCTAGCGCCGCCTCCTCGGCCGAACTCCGGTAGGTGATCGCAACACTCGAACCTGCCGTCGCAAGTTCCTCCGCGACCACGCGGCCGAGCCTGATTGCTCCACCGGTCACCAAGCTGACCTTGCCATCGAGTTCCATTCGCGGACGATACCGCGTCGGCCACAGCAGCTCGTATGGGTCCGGTTTAGGATGCGGCTCGTGGCCCAACGAATGGCTCTGTACCTCCAGGACAAACACGACATCCGTTACGAACTCGAGGTTGCCAAGTATGCAGAGGAGAAGGGTTTCTCCGAGATCTGGCAGGCCGACACCCGCCTTGCTCGAGACTGCGTCGTGATGATGAGTGCGTTGTTGGCTGAAACCAGCACGCTGCGTATCGGCTCGGGAGTTCTTCCCATCTACACGAGAAATCCGGCCGTCATCGCCGCGACGTGGAGCACGATGTGGGAGTTGGGCGGTCTGACTCCCGATGGCCAAAGCCGCGTGATGCTCGGCCTCGGGGCCTGGTGGGAGCCCATCGCCTCCCGGGTCGGCGCCGATCGTCGCAAACCCCTCACTGCCATGCGAGAGAACATCGAGGCCATACGAGCGTTGTTCACAATGGAAGAGGTCAGCTACGAAGGTGAGTTCGTCAACTTGGACCGGGTTCGACTGGACGTGGCGTACGGCGACGCCGCCGCCAGGGACATCCCCATCTACATCGGCGCTACCGGACCCAAGATGCTCGAGCTGTCGGGTGCGATCTGTGATGGTCCTGTACTCAACTACGTGGTGTCCACCGACTACATCAGGGACGCGGTCGAACGGGTTGAGGTTGGTGCCGTGTCTGTCGGCCGGACGCTCGAGGATGTAGACCGGCCCGAGCTGCTGGCGTGTTCGCTGTCCGATGACGACCCGGATGAAGCGGTGATGGTCGGGAAGTCTCTGGTCGCCTATTACCTCGGTACCGAACCACACATCATGGAGGCCTCAGGAGCCGACCCAGAGCTGGTCGAGCGGGTGCAGGAGATTGTCGGCTGGCCCGCCACCGAGGAGGATTACCGTCGCGCTGCCCACTTGATCCCCGACGATCTGGTGAGACAGCTCGCCGCTGTCGGAACCTCATCGGAATGTCGCGACAAGGTGGCCGAGTACATCGATGCTGGAGTCACATGCCCCATCCTGTACCCGCTGATGCCCGAGATAGAACCGGTCGTGGACGCATTTGCGAACTGGGAGTCTGGTGCCTGAAACGCTGATCGCTGGGGGCGCAGTCCTGACGATCGACGACGCGTTCACACTGCACGATCCGGGCTGGGTTCACGTCAGTGGCACATCGATAGCGGGTGTCGGGCCGGGTGAACCTCCAGCTGAGGTCGCCGGCTCGGTAGAGCGGACTATCGATGCAACGGGCATGGCAGTCATGCCGGGAATGACCAACGGCCACACGCACCTGTTCCAGACCTTCTTTCGGGGCCTTGCCGACGACAAGCCGCTGCTCGATTGGCTCCAGGAGTGCATCTGGCCCGGTGCTGTCCATCTGGATGCCGA
>JBPCTU010000470.1:0-9777 GCA_051011515.1 Acidimicrobiales bacterium | reverse complement strand
CGGCGCCGACACCGTCATGATCGGATCGATGTTCGCCGGAACCAAAGAAAGCCCCGGCGAGGTCGAGTCCTCACCACAGGGCCTGGTCAAGCGAGTCCGCGGGATGGCCTCCTTCGAAGCCATCGAGGCGCGGGCCGCTCGTACCGGCGAGGCGATCGACGATGAGTACTTCGAACAAAGAGCCCCAGAGGGTGTCGAAGGAACTGTTCCCTACAAAGGTGAGGTAGCGAAACTGATCGGCGGATTGGTGGCCGGCCTCAAGAGCGGCATGAGCTACAGCAACGCGACAACCATCCCCGAATTCTGGGAGAAGGCCGAGTTCGTGAAGGTCACGCCGACAGGTCTACGCGAGAACCTGCCCCACGCCACACTCTGATCGGCCGAACTGCCTCATAGGCGGCCGGAGTCAGGCTCCTTCGGAACCAACCAGCTCCAACAGCTCCGCCGCACCCATCGCGTTGATGACCTGATCCGCCTCGATTCCCAGCGTCGCCGCCTTGTCGCAGCCGAACTGCTGCCATTCGAGCTGACCGGGTGCGTGGGCATCGGTGTCGATGGCGAACATGCAACCCCAGTCGATAGCCAGCTCCAACAGGTCTTCGGGAGGATCCTGCCGCTCCGGGCGACAGTTGATCTCTATTGCGGTGCCGAACTGTGAACATGCGGCGAACACCATGTCGGGATCGAAGCTCGACGGTGCTCGTCCTGTGCCCAAGACCTTTCGGTTCGTCATGTGACCAAGAATGTCGACATGCGGGCTCGCAGCCGCAACCACCATTCGCTGGGTCATCTCATCAGTCGGCATCTTGAATTTCGAATGAACACTGGCCACGACGACGTCGAGCCGAGCCAACATCTCCTAGGAGAGGTCGAGTCCGCCGTCGACGAGGATGTCCACCTCGAGACCCGTTAGGACCCTGAACGGTGCGAGCTCCTCATTGAGGGCTTCGATCTCCTCGAGCTGTTTCGCGAGCCTCTCCTCGGACAACCCGTGCGCGATCGTCAGGCGCGGCGAGTGATCGGTCATCACGAGGTACTCGTGGCCCAACTGTCTGGCGGCAAGAGCCATATCGCGAACACTCGCGCCGCCGTCGGACCAGACCGAATGCGAATGACAGTCGCCCTTCAGGGCCCGGCGCAGCTCAGCTCCTTCACCCACCCGGACCCGAGACCTCGCGTCCAGATCCTCCAAGTAGGTGTTGGTCTGGTCCAACACGGCGTCGCTGATGACCGATCCCGTACTCTTGCCGATGCCTTCGAGCTCCGTGAGTGTCCCGGCCTCGGCGCGAGCGAGGAGTTCTGCTTCGCTCAGCGAACCGACGATCTCGAGCGCTCTGGAGAATGCTCTGACTTTTTGTGGCGGAGCCAGTTCGCGGTCGAGGTAGTAGATCGCTTGGCGTAGTGCGGCGGAAGCATCGCCCATGGGTGCATCGTATCGAGCCGAGATGCAGCCCGGCCGCTTCGGTACCCGCCCCGAAACTGTGCTGGAGTTGGGTTGATGGAAGAGGGAAGACAAAACCAGCAAGTCTCGGCGTCGGACACGCGGGCCGCCCGGGCGGTTTACGCCACCGTGAAGCTGCTGATCCGATCTGTGCTGTTTCGTTTGTTCAGCCTGGTCGCCCGCGGGTCAGAAAACCTCGATATCGACGGCCCGATAATCGTCGCTCCAGTGCACCGTTCCAATCTCGATGCGCCCCTCATTGCTGGACTCACGCGCCATCGGCTCAAGGCATTGGCGAAGGAGTCCTTGTTCTCCCCTGCTCCAGTTGGTTGGTTCATGTCTGCCCTTGGCGGGTTCCCCGTCGACCGGGCCGCCGCGGACCGCGAGGCGCTAAGGGCTGCTCAACAACTTCTCGACGAAGGTGAAGCCGTCATCGTCTTCCCCGAGGGGTCCCGCCAGACCGGCAACAAGGTCGCGGACGTCTACGACGGTGCGGCGTTCTTGGCGGCGCGTACCGGTGCCCCCGTCGTGCCGATCGGCATCGCAGGAACCGAGGAAGCGATGCCTCCGGGTGCCAAGTTGCCCCGACGAGCCAAGGTTGCGATTGTCGTCGGCGAACCGATGGCCGCCCCGACCTCAGAGGGGAAGCGGGTCACGTTGAGCCAACGACGCGAATTCACAACCGAGCTCGCGGACCGCCTCCAGGATTGTCTGGATGAGGCGATACTCGAGTCGGAGCAGCTCTGAAGGGCACTCCGAGGCGCTTGGACCACGAGTTGCCCACAAGTTGTGGATAAAGCTGTGTTGTTCGTGTTGAATGTGTGCGTCCTGCCGGGATGAACAGTGACATTCACGTTACGATGTGAGCTGATTGTCACCTATCGCCCACAGAGACGATGCCAAGAACGCTCGCTGCGATCATCTCGATTCTTGTTCTGGGCGCAGTGCTACCCGCCGACGCACAGGACACACTCGACGACGCACGCGCCCAGCGCGAGGAGCTTCAACGGGAAGCCGCGATCACCGCAGCCCAGATCGATGAACTCAACGCCGAGGACGAGCAGATCGTTGCTGCGTTGGCCGAGATCGACGCCTGGATAGCGCTCCAACAGGCGCAACTGGCCGAAGCTGAACAAAAGCTGCAATTGGCCTTGGAACGGCAGCTGGAAGAAACGACGCGAGCCGCCGCTCTCGATGCAGAGATCGCGACCCTCGAGGCGCTGATGGTCGATCAACTCGTCGACGGCTACATCGAGGGATTCGGTGGCAGCGAAGAGCTCCTGTTGCAGGCGCGAGACATCAACTCCATCCCAATCCTGCGTTTCGTCATCGACGAAGCCACAGGCACATCGCTCGCCACTGGAGACCTTCTCCGCCTGGCACGCAGCGAGCAGGAGACCGCAATCGAAGCCGCTGATGACGCCGCAGCCCAAGCGGCAGCGTTGGCGCTCGATGTCGACGAGAAACTGGCCGCTCTCGACGCCAGCCGAGCCGATCAGCAGCGCCTTCGCGACGAGGTGAACGCTCGAATCGGCTCACTCGAGGACACGGCTTCAGTTCTCGCCGAGGAAGACGCCCGGATCGCCGATTTCATCCGAGCGGAAGAAGAGAGGATTCGACTCGAGGAGGAGGCTCGGCGCCGCGCCGAAGAAGAGCGTCGACGACAAGTTGCCGAACAGCTGCGACTGGAAGAGGAAGCCAGACAAGCCGAGCAACAGCGCCTCGAGGACGAGCAGGCCGAAGAGCAACAGGAAGACTCCGATGACCCGGCCGACGATGAAGGCGAAACACGTGAGAGGGAACGTGAACCTCAGCCCTCGCCGCCCGACCCGGGCCCCGGCACGCCTTCTTTCTCACGACCCATTGGTGGACCCATCAGTTCGCCATACGGATTCCGTATCCATCCCATCTACGGCACGAGGCGGCTGCACACCGGTATCGACTATCACGCCGGCCAGGGTGCCCCCATCGCCGCGGCGGCATCGGGCACCGTCATCTTCGCCGGCAGCTTCTCGGGATATGGGAACACGGTCATCGTTCAACACAGTGGTGGCTACTCCACCCTCTACGCCCACATGTCGGGGTTCAACCTCAGCAACGGTGCCTCGGTAAACAAAGGCGAGACGGTCGGCTTTGTCGGTAGCACCGGCCTCAGTACCGGCCCCCACCTCCATTTCGAGATCCGTTTGAACGGCACTGCCGTAGATCCGGCACAGTTTCTCTGAGTCTCGGTCCGGGGGTACTCCAACGCCTGCTTTCGGGGCTTGGCGTCTGTCCAAAGCCGGAGTTCGCCGCTACAACTGCGGGATCGGCCCGTTTGGTCCGCCGGTCGGACAAGCTCGTAGAGTGACTCCATGAAGGCACTGGTTTTCGAACGCAAGGAGTTGCGCTACGCGGCCGCGATGGTTGCGGCGAAGGTCTCGGCAGGCGCCGGAGTAGGCGTCGGACCGTTGCGGTTGTCAGATATCGAACCGCCCGGTTTGCCCAGCGACGACTGGGTCCGGGTGTTCCCTCAGGTCTCCGGCATCTGTGGGAGTGACTTGGCAACCGTGGACGGAAAGTCGTCTCGATACTTCGATCCGCTCGTGTCCTTCCCCTTCGTGCCCGGGCATGAGGTTTACGGTGAACTCGAGTCTGGCGAACGCGTAGCGCTCGAACCGGTGCTGGGACACGCATGCCGAGGCCACGAGCTTCCCTTCCCAGGAGCAGCGCCAGGCGATGGTCTCGACTACGGCTACCTGTTGGATGGCAAGATCGACTCGGGTATCCAAACCGGGTACTGCGCCAGCACGGGCGGTGGTTGGGGCGCCCAACTCGTTGCCCATCCCTCTCAGCTCCACCAGGTGCCCGAAGCGTTGAGCGACGAGGGGGCGGCGATCCTCGAACCCGTCGCCGGCGGAATCCACACTGCGTTCAAGGCCCGCATCGAACCCGGCGACACCGTCGTGGTCCAAGGAAGCGGAACCATGGGCTTGTGTGCGCTCGCTGCGATCCGCCACTACACCGAAGCGGGAACGATTATCGCGGCGGCCAAATACCCACACCAGCGGGCGTTCGCAGAAGAGTTCGGCGCTGATGTCGTGGTGGCCCCAAGCGAGCTCAAGCGCGCGGTACGGCGAACAACCGGCTGCTCGATGATCGGCAACGATCTGTCGGGGGGTTCCGATGTCACCATCGACGCGGTGGGCAGCGCATCGTCAATCAGCGAGTCTCTCTCGGTGACTCGCCCTCGCGGGCGAATCGTGCTCTTGGGCATGCCGGGTGTCACGAAGATCGACCTCACACCGTTGTGGCATCGTGAAACCGAGATCGTCGGTTCGTACACCTACGGAACCGAACAGCTCGATGACGGAACAACGGCAAAAAGCTTCGACATGGCTTTCGATCTGGTGTCACAGCTCGACATGGGCCGCCTCGTCTCCGCCGTCTATCGTCTCGACGACTACCGCGAGGCCATCCGACATGCCGCCGAGGCCGGACCACGGGGTGCGATCAAGGTGGCTTTCGACCTTCGCTCCGAGCGACGCTGAACCCCCACCCACCAGACACGAGGCACCCAATGTTGATCATCGCAGGCACATTCACGTTCGACCCCGACAACACCGAAGCGGTCCGCCAGGCCTCCACAAACGTGATGTCGGCTACCAGGCAAGAAGAAGGTTGCTACGAGTACACCTTCAGTATCGACCTGGCCGACTCAGCCAGCCTCTGTGTTTTTGAAGTGTGGGAGTCCGAGGATCACCTGAAGGAACACTTCAAGACCTCACACGTCGCAGAGTTCAGTGCCGCGATGAAGGACTTTGGTATTTCCGACCGCTCGCTACACAAGTACCAAATCTCTTCCAGCGACTCGATGTAGGGCCGCGACTTCGGATCCGGTACCGATGGCCGGAGCTCAGCCGGCTGACGGGCTCAGCGGCCGGAAGAAGGCCACCAACAGTGCGGCACCCGCTACGACTCCGCCACCGGCCGAGATCGCCAGACCGGTGTAGCCATCGAACTCATCGTCCCACCCGAGCGAGTTGTCGATCGACCACTCGAGCGGCCCAAGCATGGCGACCACGACCGCTGATACCCCGAGGATGAATACGTACTCCCATCCCTCGCCCAGGATCATGAACCCCTTGTCTCGGTGAACCGTCCAGTATGCGACTGTCATGAGGCCTACGAATCCGAGCGCAGCAAACGATGTCAGCAATCCCACGGCCAGGAACACGCCCGCTGCTATCTCGCCGGCAGCAGCCAGAACCGCATGTACTCGGCCGGGGCGCATGCCGATGCTGTCGAACCACGACGCGGTACCGGCAATACGCCCACCCTTGAAGAACTTGTTGTAGCCGTGCGCAGCCAACGTGAGGCCCAGGGATACCCGCATGATCAAGAGGGCAAGGTTGTACTCGTCCACTGTTGTCTCCTCCGAGAAGCGCACACCATCACCAGTGCGAACCGCAGACGACGATAGCTCTGGACGCTTCTCACCAAACCGGACGCTGAACCTCAGGAGCCGCTGTGGCGGTTCTTACCAACAGTCTGGGAGACTTCGTCGATGTCGACCTGCGCCGTGACGGCAGCTATGCGAACACCCTGGGCACTGCGGCATGGCAGCCTCAACTCGATCGACCCCAGCACGCTTCTCGCCTCCGCTCTGGAGTCGACCCGTACACAACGAGCAATTGACAGCACTGACATCGACCTACTGTTGGTGGCTTGCGACACGAGCGTCGGCGCCCAGGCAGTGAACATCGCCCGACGATCTGTGCTGGAGCTCGGCTGGAGCGATGTTGTTGCTCTGACGGTCGATGGACAGAGAGCCGCAGCCCTCGCTCTCGTCGGACTGGCTTCCCAAAGCTCGGCAACGACGATGGTCGCGTCCATCGACTGCACATCAACGGTCCCGCCGGGAGCCGACCTGGTTCGCGACTACGGACGACCCAGACGAAGCGAACCGGAGATCGAGACGCTCGACGCGCTGGTCTCCGATCGAGGGATCAGCTCCCGGACACTCGACGAGCTGGCTGCAGCGATGCGTGAGCCACCGACCGAACGCTCTCCGGCTGTCGCTCCGGTTCGGGTCGGCAGCCGGACCATTGACCGAGACGAACCTGACCCAAGGGAGTTCGACGAACTCACTCCGTTGACAAGCGGGGGCGTTGTGACCGCCTGGCACGTAGCCGAGTATGCCGACGGCGCTGCCGCGGTGATTGTCGAACCGACTGACGGCATCGGCCGCCAGGTAGCCGGCACCTCGTTTGCAGCCGAACCAGCCGAGCACGACGCAGACTCCCTCGAGAAACTGGTGCGTAACGCCGACGCCGAGGTGGTCGTGGCTGAGCCCTCTGCGGTCTTACTCGCCGCAGCCGGACTATTGAGACCGCACCCCCGGGTCGCCTCGCCGTTGGCGTTGGGCAGCGCTCCCTCGGGTGATGGTCTCCGGTGTCTGGTGGACGCGTGGCACACCATTGACGATGAAGTCCTGATCGTCTCCCGCGGTGACCACTGCCAAACATCGACGGTGACCCTCGGACCGAGTTATTGATGAGCGTCGGGAACCCAAGGCCACCGCGGAAGACATGTGGGCCTCCTACGCTGGAGGTCGATGGGACCCGTCCTCAGCGTGCTGATCGCCATCGTCGTCGGCTACTTGATCTTCCGCATTGGTTTGGCCGCCCTGCGGGCGCTCGCCACTCCACTACCTGAGCCGCCACCGGCGGGCGAGCTGCGTAAGGTGAAGATCGGCTATCGCTGCCCAGTTTGCGGCACCGAAGTTCGGATGACCGTGTCGACCCACGAGGATCCCGAACCGCCACGACACTGTATGGGAGAGATGGACTTGATCGTGCCGATCGAATAGCGGCCACCTCGACTAGGGCTCCAGCGCTTGCCACTACTCGGTCCTACTCCTCAGTCCTGCTCGAGGGTGTTTCGACCACGATCCGTCGCCACCGGCGACGTCAGCTTTCGCTTGTGCTGGTCGGCAGAACCCGGTGGTGAACGCTTGGTCACGGAGAGTGGTGATTCAACCGACCTGGGTCATCCACGATGTCGGGGTGTGGACATGGTTGTCGATGTTCACACTGTGTGACATGGGCATACTCTGGAGTTGTCCACAGGCGGGGGAAAACTCTGGGGAGGAAATCACACCTGTGTGATTCAAATCAAACAGGCAGATTTCCGTGAAAAGCCCGATTTTCTGGTCGAGTCGAGAGGATCCACGGCGGCCGCGCGCCGCGCGAAACCCGCGATCGGCGCCGCTTGGTCAGTGGAGCTGGGTAGCGGTGATGATCCCGCCGAGGATGAGACCCAACCCTGCCAGCAGGTACCAATTAGATGTCCCACCCGGCAAGAGATCCACGTAGTTGAGGATGATCATCAACGTCCCCAGCCCCAACAAGGCGAACATGAGAACCGGCACCCAGATTGGACTTACCTTCTGGCCTGTCGGGTGATAGGACTCCCTGGTCGTCAGGACCTTCTCTCCCTGAGGTCGGGTGCCCTTCTCGGTAACACGACTGTTGGAAACGCGGTGTTTCGGAGGCTTGCCCATCGCGACGATGATATACGTCCTGGCTCTCATGACCAGAGCGGACCGGCACGGGCCCATCCCGCGACCATGGTCAGGCGGCCCCGACAATCCGGATCCCATTCCCGTGGCTCGGCACTACGCTCTCGCCAATGTCACAGCGGGTCCTCGTCGTCGACAACTTCGACTCCTTCGTCTACATCCTCGTGCAGTACCTGGGTGAACTCGGAGCCGACCCACTCGTCTACCGCCACGACTCTCTGACCGTGGACTCCGCCCGGGAACTGAATCCCGACCGAATTCTCATCAGCCCTGGCCCGGGAACCCCAGACGATGCCGGAATATCGCTCGACATCATCGATGCCTTCGCCGCCACCACCCCGATATTCGGGGTGTGCCTGGGACTCCAGTGCATAGGCCAGGCATTTGGTGCCGATGTGGTCCGCGCACCAGAGGTCATGCACGGAAAGACGTCGGTCATCGACCACACCAACACCGGAGTTTTCGCCGGCCTCCCCAATCCTCTGGAAGCAACGCGGTATCACTCCCTGATCGTCGACCGGGAATCGGTACCAGACAGCCTGGAGATCACCGCCGAGTCCCATGACGGTCTGGTTATGGGGCTACGGCACTGCGAGACCAAGGTCGAGGGCGTGCAGTTCCACCCAGAGTCCATCCTCACCCACAGCGGGCATGCGATGCTCGAGAACTTCCTCAGCTACTCGCCTTGACCCGGTTTGGCTCGCTCTTGGCCACCGACCCGAACATCAGGGAGTTGGCGTCGGTTCCGGTTCCGGAGTCGGCTCGGGAGTTGGCTCAGGAGTGGCGGTCGGCTCCGGAGTCGCCGTGGGTTCGGGAGTCGGAGTGGGGTCGGGCTCGACACCAACACAGATCGTGACGTCACTACCGACCTCAACCTCTACCCCACCACTCGGGGTCTGATCGATCACTGTGCCCGGCTCTTGGGTGTCGGGGTCATCGATGATGCAGGTGTCCGGCACGGGGTTCAACCCATCTGCGTCGAGGATCTCCGCGGCTTCGGTGGGTGTCCTGTCGATCACGTTGGGGACGCGAACAACGCCGGGGCCGGCAGAAACCATCAGCTTGATGATCTCGTCTTGTTCCAGCTCGGTTCCGGGTGGCGGATCGCTGCCCACTACGAAACCTTCGGGGACGACGTCGTCTTCGACCCGGTCGACCTCGACGATCCAACCCAGGTCCTCAAGAATTGCGATTGCATCCGCCTCTGCCTGACCTTCGAGATTGGGGACCTCAGCGGCCGGAGGCCCCTCTGAGACGCGCAACAGCACCTCACTCGTGACATCCATCTCTTCGTCCGCGGCAGGCACCTGCTCGACGACGGTGCCTTCCTCTTCCTCGGATTCGATCAGTTCGACGGTCACATTGGTGAAACCGGCAGTAGCCAGAGCAAGCCGGGCTTCGGGCTCGGTGAGGCCGACCACGTTGGGCAACGCGACCGCGTCAGGACCCACCACGACCGTCAAGGTCACCGTGTCACCCTCTTCCAGCTCTGTCCCGGGTTCGGGATCCTGTGCCAGAACGTTGTCGACAGGGAACTGGTCGTCCTCTTGGGTCACCACGACCGACGTGAGGCCGACGGCGTCCAAGCGTGCGATGGCTTCATCGCGGGGAAGGTTCACGACCGTGGGCACCCTAACCGTGACTGCAGCATCGGTGTTGCCATCAGAAGACCCGCCATCATCACCCAACACGTTGACCAGAATCACGATGAGCGCAACCAGCAACGCGGCGAGACCGATAGCGGCCAATACCCAGAGCCAGACCTTGCGGTCGT
>JBPCTU010000469.1:0-2582 GCA_051011515.1 Acidimicrobiales bacterium | reverse complement strand
GCTGAACACCGACGCGCATCTGTGGCCGAGCGACGAGGGCCGAATCGTGGCCGCAATCGATGGTGCTCTGTCGAGAGGTGTGCGCGAAATGTGCGCGATCACAAGCCTGCGGGATGACTCAACTGCCGGGGTCTTTGAGGGCATCGATGATGCGGCGCCGGGCGAGGTATCGCCGACGGAACGGCCCATTGAAGCTGTTGTGCGTCGTTGGACACTCTCGCTTTCGCGAGTGCTCGGGTGGCGGACTCGAGCGCCAGGCGTCGCTGGAAAGATCGGAGCTCTCGTGTCGTAGCGACTCGGTCCTACGCACGCGGTGGCATCTTGGTGCGGGTCGAGTTTCCAATCATCCCCCTCTCCCCGCCCCGTTGGGGATACCGCCCGGAAAGGTGAATCCCCGATGATGGGGGGCGCGGGCGTCCGACACAGCGCGAGGAGAGTGGTCATGCCGAGCATCAAGGGAATCCTCAACGACAGCAGGGCAGTGGTGGAGGAAGACCAGGCCCTTGTCGCCGTGATTGGCGCGCTTGTCGGAGTTGGAGGCGCAATCGTGGCGGAGCGTTTGGGTCCGGAGCCTGATCCGGACGCGTTCGCGATCACGGTCGATCAGGCGCGAGCTTCGTTGCTGAGCGCATTGGCCCTCGTGTTCACCGGACTGAGTATCGTGCTCGCTCTCACGGCGTTGGCGATCGGGAACATGGCGAGCAAGTTCTCGCCCCGGCTCTTGAGGATGACGCTGCGAACGAGTGGAAACAAGTGGGTTCTGGGAGTGTTTGCCGTCACGGCGGCTTTCATCATCTCCAGCCAAGTCCTGCTGCGGACTGAGAATGGCGAGGAACTCGCGCCACCGCTGATGATGTCGCTCAGTGTGCTGTTGCTGATCGTGACCGGTGTGGTGATCGTCTGGTACATCGACGGCACGCTGCAGTCGATGCGTGTCGACCGCGCGATCCGCTGGGTCGGCCGAAAGACAGAGCGCGCGGTGAAGGCGCAGGAACGCGAGGCACGACAAGACAGCGTCGTCGACACGATCGAACTCCAGCGACCGGATGATGCAATCGATCTGGCGGCACCCGACGACGGTTATGTCGTGAGCATCGACACGAGCCGTCTTGCTCGCTTGGTGGGAGATGGAGGCCGGTACGTCGTGGTGGAGGCGGGGATCGGGTGCCCGGTGGTTCGGGGTGAGCGCGTCGGTTGGATATCGGCTGCTGACTCGTTGTCTGGAGAAGACCTCGCCCCTGTCGTCGACTGTCTGACCATCGCGAGTGTTCGTGATCCCGAGTGCGATGTCGGCTACACGATCGAGGTTCTCGTCGACATCGGCTTGATGGCGCTCTCTCCCGCCGTCAACGACCCGCGGACGGGTGTCGAGTGCATCGAGATGTTGACGGCGGTCTGTATCGACATAGCTGGACGTGCCATCGGGAGCCGGACTCGAACGCGAGATGACGGATCGCCGAGTGTGGTCGTCATCGCGAGCACGATGGGCGACTACCTCGATTCGGCCGGGCGTCAGCTCCTGCTCTACGGAGCGGAGGATCGATCGGTGACTGCCGCTCTGCTGCGTCTCGGCCGCCAGGGGGAGCGTGTCGCCCGTTGCGAGCGAGACCGCCGTCTTGCCAAGAGGTTTGCGGACGACGTCGAAGCCGTGCGGTCGCAAACACCATCGACGGCAGGGCGATCCTGGTAAGTCAGAAACCGGTGGTGGCGAGCTCAGGCTCGCGGTAGCTCCCCAGACGGACCATGCGGGGGCTACAGGACCGACAAGCGGCCGCGCATAGTTGATCACATCCGAAGCAAGCCCACGACGAACGAGAAGAGATCTTGGCCATGACAACCATTCCCACCCTGAAGATGACGACGGACGTCCCAGCCTCGATCTCCACACCTGACACTGTGGAAACCTCGATCGGTACCCTGGAGTTCTTCGACGGGGTCCCGACGAAGCAAAGCGCAGGGACCGCGTACGACTTCTTGGACAAGGCCAATGCCTACAAGGCGTTGCTCAGTACCATCCCGACCGTCTCGGTCAACGAACTGCGGCGGGGGCAGGCGTCGATCGGCGCGGAGGCGTGCAACCAGATCTGCATTTTCGACACGCTGATGGATTCCACCGGGCTCGTCCTGACCGGGAACACCTCCACGATGTATGCGTTGGGGTTCCTCGACCTCGAGCACGACGGGCCGACCGTGATCGAACTGCCCGAGGGCATGCTCGGGGTGCTCAACGACATGGCGTTCCTGCACATGACCGACCTCGGCGCTGCAGGCCCCGACCAGGGCAAGGGCGGCAAGTACCTGGTGCTTCCCCCCGGGTACGCCGGCGAGGTTCCCGGGGGCTACTTCGTCGTGCAGTCGAAGACGTACAACGTCTGGAACTTCATGCGCGGCTACCTCGACAAGGGAGTGAAGGCGGCGGCGGACAACATCCGGGACAACCTCAAGGTGTATCCGTTGAGCCGGGCGGCGAATCCGCCGGCGATGGAGTTCATCAACGCCTCGGGCAAGGAGATGAACACCATCTTGCCAATGGACCAGACCTTCTTCGAGCGCATCAACGAGGTGGTCCAGAAGGAACCCCA
>JBPCTU010000468.1:0-6297 GCA_051011515.1 Acidimicrobiales bacterium | reverse complement strand
CGACTCGGACGAAACAGATTCGTGGGGCAACACCAGCGACGACGCCCTCGAGACGGTTGGCTGGGGTGGCGGAGCTGAAGAGTCACAGCAGCCCGACGGCTGGGAGACCCAGGATGACGGCTGGGGCTCGGGCGCCGATAGCGGCGAGTCGTGGGCGGCCACCTCCGCAAACGACCCGTGGGCGCCCGAATCGACGGCAGATGCAGGAGCCAGCGTTGCAACCGCCGCCGAGACGGTCACAGAATCGGAATCCGACAGCTCGTTCTTCGAGGAATCGGACGAATCTGAGCAGGGCATCGAGGGCGATCCTCTGGCTTCCATGGTTCGCGATGCCGTCGAGCGAGTCACCGACGGCGACGGCTCCAACTGAGCCGAGCCAGCGCCGCCTTACTCGTTCAGGAAACCACCGCAGAGTGCTGTTGGCTGTCGAGCTGTCGTAACGTGTGAACCTCTCGCTACTTCGAAGAGGTGCACATGACGACAGTGATCCTGGCTGGGGCCCGCACCCCCATCGGAAAACTCAACGGCTCACTCGCATCGATGACCGGTGCCGAGCTGGGCGGCGTCGCCATCGCCGCTGCCTTGGAACGGGCAGGAGTCCGGCCCGAACAGGTCGACTACGTGGTGATGGGCCAGGTTCTCCAGGCAGGTACAGGTCAACTGACCGCTCGTCAGGCGGCCCGCAAGGCCGGCATCCCGATGTCGGTCCCGGCGACGACCATCAACAAGGTCTGTCTATCGGGCCTCAACGCCATCCATTTGGCGCAACAGATGATCGAATCCGGCGAGGCCGACATCGTGGTCGCCGGTGGCATGGAGTCGATGAGTCAAGCGCCGTACCTGCTCCCGGGGGCCCGAACCGGCTACCGGTACGGCGGCAAAGACGTGGTCGACGCGATCGAACACGACGGTCTGTTCTGCGCCCTCGAGTGCGAGTTGATGGGCGAGGGGACCGAACGGTACGCCGCTTCGGCGGCCATCGGCCGTGAGGCTCAGGACTTGATCGCCGCTGCATCACACGATCGGGCGGCTCGAGCCACCAAAGACGGCCTGCTGGCCGACGAGATCGTTCCGGTTGAGGTTCCCCAACGCCGAGGTGACCCCATCACCATCTCGACCGACGAAGGTATTCGACCAGCGACCGATCTCGACTCTCTGGGCGCGTTACGCCCCGCGTTCTCCGAGAGCGGCCACATCACCGCCGGAAACGCCTCACAGATCTCCGACGGAGCATCGGCAACCATCGTCACGACGTCGGAGACAGCCGAGTCCCTGGGTGTCGAACCGCTTGCCGAGATAGTCAGCTACGGCCAGGTGGCCGGTCCTGACACCAGCTTGCTGACACAACCGTCCAGAGCAATCGCTGAAGCGGTCGACAAAGCTGGCATTGAGGTAGCCGACCTGGACCTCGTCGAGATCAACGAAGCGTTCGCCGCTGTTTCCCGGGCATCAATGGATGAGCTGGGCGTCGACGACGATGTTGTGAACGTCAACGGCGGTGCGATTGCTCTCGGCCATCCGATCGGCGCATCCGGTAACCGCTTGGCGCTGACATTGGCCTACGAACTCGCCCGGCGCGGCGGTGGTTTGGGTGCGGCGGCGCTGTGTGGCGGCGGCGGTCAAGGCGACGCGTTGATTCTGAGAGTTGCCTGACGGCGCACTGTCTGGGCTCAAAACGGCCGAAGTGCCACCTCACTGGTGTCGGGCGCGGGCGGACAAGACCGACAGGACAGTGGGATGGCACCTCGACGAACTTACCAGCGCCCGGTGCGGGTCAACTCGAGAGCTGGCCGGGGGGGCTTGTGCACCGAGCACTGATGAGAACGTTGCGATTACATTACGATATGGCCACCTATGCGTCAAGACAAATTGCGGCCGTCGCCGCAATATGCCCTTTGAGCAGGTTATTTCTGTGGACACATCCATCAGCGACGCCACCCACCGTCTGACAGACGTGTGACAAAGTGTCACGGAAAGTGACACATCCGCCACTCTGCCCTGTCCCCCACGGCCAGCTCACCGTGGGGTGGGATCTCAGCCGGCGTCGACGGCGCGCCGGCCTTCGAGCGCTCTCCCCAGCGTGACCTCATCGGCATACTCGAGGTCGCCGCCAACGGGCAGTCCCGAGGCGATTCGAGTGACCTTGACGCCTTGGGGTTCGACCAGGCGGGCGAGATACATGGCCGTGGCCTCACCCTCGATGTTCGGGTTGGTGCACAAGATGACCTCAGCGACCGAACCGTCACGCAGTCGATCAAGCAGCTCGCGGACACGCAGCTGATCGGGACCGATGCCGTCGATGGGATTGATCGCACCTTGGAGCACGTGGTAGCGACCGTTGAACTCGCGAGTTCGTTCTACTGCGATGATGTCTCTGGGCTCCTCGACGACGCAGATCAGTGAGGCATCTCTTCGATCGTCGGCGCATACCTCACAGAGGGCCTCATCACTGATGTTGAAACAAACCTCACAAAAGCGAACCTTCGCCTTGGCCTCGCGGATCGCATCGGCCAGCCGTAACGCATCGGCTTCGGGGAGTTTCACCAGGTGGAAGGCGATCCGCTGGGCAGACTTGGGACCGACCCCGGGAAGCCGTCCGAGCTCGTCGATGAGGGTTTGGACTGCCGGCGTGTAGACGTTGACCATCCGAGCTACTCGCCGCCGGGCCCGAGGAGACCGCCAAGTCCTCCTTCGCCGCCCAGGAGACCGCCCAAGTCGAGATCCCCAAGGTCGAGACCGTCTGCCTGATCGTCACCGATGTGACTGACTGCATCGTTGAGCGCAGCCAGAACGAGGTCCTGAAGCATCTCGACGTCGTTGGGGTCAACAGCCTCGGGAGCGATGGTCACCGAGAGGAACTGGAGACCTCCGGTGACCTGGATCTTGACCGCTCCACCGCCAGCCTGGCCCTCGTGGATCTCAGCTGCGGCTTCCTGTTGAGCTGCCATCAGCTGCTCGCCCATCTGCTGGGCTTGTTGCAGGATGGCGTTCATGTCGAGAGGTTGGTTCGCATCAGTCATGTGGACCTCTTTCGGAGGTCTCCAGTGTGGCAGACCCCGATTGGCGTTCCGTTCACGATCCCGGACCTGGCTCGAGAACCTCGGCTCCCGGAAACACCTCGGACAACAGATCTACTCCACCGACCGAAGCGCTGTCGGCATCGGTCAGACCTTCAAGATCGACTTCATGTTGTTCGTCGAGTTCGGTTCGATCCTTCTCGTCGACCTTCGTTTGTTGACCCTGGCCGGCCCTCGCCGCCGGGACCGGCGCATCGTCGTCCACGACGAGATCGAGCTGCACGTTGACACCGAATGTCTCGCCCAACGCCGCAGTGACATCGACAGCGCACTCCTGGCATCTGTCACGGTGGATGGCGTTGGGCAGCCCGAACGTGATCTTGTTGCCTTCGACAGCAATGAATCGGCCACCGCTGTACCGAGACTTGGCCCGTCCGGGCAGCGACGCCCTGACGGAGTCCCACTTGTCGTTAACCGCTGCGAGGGTCAAAGCGGTGGCGGCCCCGCCGCTGGCGCCGGGGGCCGGCTCGTCGGTTTCCGGCACCGCGTCCGAGGGGTCATTGCTGTCCTCGGGCGCCGGCTCGGCGGGTTCTTGCGCCGAGGTACCACTGCCCTTCGACCCGCGAGCACCACGCGTCGCCCCGAGTGTCTGCTTTGCTTCACGGCTCGAGTGGCCATCCGGGGCTGGAGCCGGCTCGGGTGATGCTGGTTCAGCAACAGACGGCCCGTCGGGGTCGGAGCCGTCGGCGCGAGCTAGAGCGGCTCGTGCTGCGTCCGCGGGTCGCATTCCGTCGGAGTCGCCGTCGGAGCGCTTCGCGCGGACATCGTCGTTGCCATCGCTGGTGGGTTTGGGCGCCTCCGCAGATGTGGCTGACGGTTCCGACGAGACGGGCGCCGGTTGAATCGAGGCGCCACCCTGCTCGAGTCGTTCCAACCGGGCCACGATCGCACTCAAGTCGGTATCGAGCTCGGGTTTCGTCAGCCGCAGCAACGCCACCTCGAGATCAATCCGAGGATCGGGAGCTTGACGCATCTCGACCAACGCCGCACCGATCGTCTCCAGCGAACGGGTGATCGCCGCAGGACCCATGGCTGCGCCTGTGGTCGCGGCCGCCTCGGCCTGAGCCTCTGATAGATGACCGAGCGGCGCGCCCATCGTTGCCAAGAATGCGTCGCGCAGACGCTCCAACAGCTGTTCGCCGATGACTCTGGGTTCGAGCCCGACTTCGAACGCCCGCGCCACCCCGGAGATGACGGTGGCGGACTCGGAGTCGGCCAGTCCGGACAACACCTCATCGACGGCATCGACGGTCCGGGGCACACCACCCGCCGCCAGGACTCGATCGAGCGCAGACAATGTGTCCCTAGCGGACCCGCCACCAACACGCAGCGCGTATTCGATCATGGGCTCGGTTGCATCCAGCTGCGCATCGTCGACGATGAACCGAACATGACGTTCCAGGTCGGCGGCCGGGATGAGTTCGAACTCGTGGTGTTGGGTTCGGCTGCGAATGGTCGCAACGACCTTGTGGGGCTCGGTCGTAGCCAGGACGAATACGACGTGGTCCGGCGGCTCTTCGAGGGTCTTCAGGAGCGCATTCTCGGCACCAGAACTGAGCATGTGCACTTCGTCGAGGATGTAGACCTTCGTTCGGCCGGGAGTCCCGAGAGCGACCCTCGAGATCAGCTCGCGTATTGCCTCCACACCGTTATTGGAGGCGGCATCGAGTTCCTGGAGGTCGTAGGACGTTCCGGAATCGAAGGCGACGCACGACTCGCACTTGCCACAGGGTTCGCCGTCGTCGCCGAGGTTGGTGCAGTTGAGAGCCTTGGCGAGAATCCGGGCAGTGCTCGTCTTGCCCGTGCCGCGGGGACCGCTGAACAAGTAGGCGTGGCCCACTCGGTCCTCGGTGATGGCGTTCTTGAGCGCGGTAACTACGTGAGACTGGCCGACCAGCTCATCGAAGCGGCCCGATCGGTATCGCCGGTACAGGGACTGATACGCCATCGTCGGCGAGCCTACCGGTTGCACCCGACGGCTGTGGGCTGGCTTCTCACCTCGGCAGTGCGGTGTTCAGTCCCTAGTCACAGAGAGGAATTGCGGGCACGAACGCGCCCCATGCTGGTGCCCCGAGCGGTGGGTCGGAGAGGATCTCGAACCCACTACCCCCAACACGATTGACCCCGAACGACTCGTCGGCTGTGACCGACAAACCCGCTGCGGCTGCCACCTCATTGATCGGATCTCCCAGGTGGGTGCCACCCGGAAGGTCGACGAGACCGAGGGGAGGGACACCACCGTCTGCGATGCGGAGGTCGTATCCCCACGCAATGAAGGCTCCCTCACCGGTGGACCGATCAAAATATGTGTTCAGGTCACCCCACTGCACCAGCCGCTCGTCCAGTTGCTCCCCATCGAGGGGGCAGCCGACGTACCAGCCCGTATCCACGTCGGGGACTCCCAGTTGCGCCACCAGTTGGCTCACCGCGAGCACAGCGTCTGTGCCCAACTCGACACCGAACAGAGCCGCGTTGGGAGCAATTGTGACCGGGACCGGGCCCGCCGCCGGTGCAGTTCCGCCTTCCTCGTCAGCAGCTCCGCTGGAGTTGGCGGGGCCGCCCTGAGTGCCCGAACGATCATCGGAGCCGGATTGGCCACTCGACAGAACTGTCGCTTCGCCTGGTTCTGTTGAAGAGTCGGCCGGTGATTCGGTTTCGCTGATCGCGTCGTGTTCGGCGCTCGGCTCGGCAGCGAAGGCCAGATCGCTCGGGGGACTGCCCAGTGATCCGGCGACCTCGTCAACGGCGGAAGATGTGAACGAGGACGACGAATCGGCCAGGTCTGGCTGGCCGAGGGCACTACATGCTGCGGAGAGCGTGATGATCAATGTGACCAGCACGAATGGGCGGGATGTCATCGCGTAGTGATGATCGGCTGAACCGTTGCCAACCTTGAGGTCGGAGAGGTAAAGCCGGAACGCGAATCACCCGTCTTCGGAAGTGACGACCAGGCGATCTGCGGCACACGGCGGATTCCGCTGAGAGCTGCTGCCTCCCGGCCCTGACTCGGTTCACGGGCCCCCGTTGCACAGGACCCGGTCGTCACATCCCAAGACGGGTGAACGGCCATGATACAGCCCCGGAGCCCGCCGAGGCCCTCGGAGATCGTTCTGCCAGCGTGAAGTGAGAACATGTGCTCCCCTCCCGCCGGCAGAAGGATGCTTTCTGGGACGAAAGCGAACCAGGTAACAACCGTCGCGACAACCCGGATCTCCATGTT
>JBPCTU010000467.1:0-3250 GCA_051011515.1 Acidimicrobiales bacterium | reverse complement strand
GCGCCAACGCGATCGCTGCGAGGCCCATCTCGGCCATGGCCGCGTGATCGCCGGACAGGATCGCCTGGTATTCCGTTCGTTTCCCGACTTCCGGATCCGCGGCAACCGCGTTACGCAGCTGCCATGTAAGGAAATCCTGTTGTGTATAACGAGGTTTCTCGCACCACAACGTGCCGTCATTGTCGAAGACGGCCAGTCGGTTCTTGGGAGCGATGTCGTCGACTGAGCCCAAGAAGTCGTTGATCTCTTGCAGCGCCTTCCCGTCACGCCACGAGGCGAGTTCGTCTGTTGACATGTTCTGGTCCCTCCGCTGTTCGGAGTCAGGCGGGTGCGTTGTCGCTTACGGTGCGGAAGCCCACGTGACTCATTCCGGTGTCGATCATCTGAGGCCGGCGCGCTGCCGGGCGGTAACGCTGACAGTAGTTGTCCGCGCAAAGGAACGAGCCGCCCTTGACAACCTTGCGAGGTATCGGGAACTGAGCCTGCGCCGAATCGAAGCTGTCCTTCACCGACGCTCCTGAGGGGTTCGACAACATACCGTCGGGGGAAACCCCGCGTACCCTCTCGCCATACCAGTCATCGGTCCATTCCCATACGTTGCCGGCCATGTCATAGAGGCCGTAGCCGTTGGGAGCGAATGACCCGACCGGTGCCGTACCTGCGAACCCATCGTCGGCCGTATTCCGCCAGGGGAAGTCGCCTTGCCAGAAGTTGGCCAGGTAACGACCGTCAGGTACCGCCTCATCACCCCAGACGAAGGCCTTGTCGTCCAAACCACCTCGGGATGCGTACTCCCACTCGGCCTCAGTCGGCAGGCGCAGCCCCAACCAGGTCGCATACGCCTCAGCGTCCTCGTGAGCGACGTGTACCACGGGATGGTCCAGCAGGGACTCGACTTCGGTGCCCGGGCCACCAGGCATATTCCAGCACGCGCCAGGAGTCCACACCCACCATTGACTGAGGTTGCGGAGATCTACCGGCCCCGAAGTCATCGTGAACACCAGCGAGCCGGGTAGCAAGTTCTCGGCCGGTGCACCAGGGAAGTCGGCGGGGTCCAGAGGGCGCTCGGCGACTGACTGATAGCCGGTGGCCTCCACGAAGGCGGCGAACTCGCGGTTGGTCACCGCAGTCGCGGACATCGAGAAGCCGTCGATCCAGACGCGCTGGGTTGGAGCCTCTTCGGGGTAATGACGATCGGACCCCATGGTGAACTCGCCCTCTTGAATGAGCACCAGTTCTGCGGCCGAACGTGTGGAGTCGACCATTACTCAGCCAAGACTTGCGACGACCCGAAATCCGAGGTTTCCGGTGGACGAATCGGGCGTGTTGGAACTTCTGGCCGAGACTCGATAACGGTCACAGTAAGAGTCGTTGCACATGTAGGAGCCTCCGCGCATGACACGGGCTTCGCCACGTGGCGGTCCGGCCGGGTCGGTTCGGGGCCCGTCGATGTGGTACTTGCTGTGGAACCAGTCTCCGCACCACTCCCATACGTTGCCGGCCATGTTGTGGAGCCCGAAGCCGTTGGGCGGAAAGGTGTCGACGGGAGCGGTCCCCACATACCCGTCCTCGGCCGTGTTCTTGACGGGGAACTCACCTTCGAAGATGTTGCACATCGTCTGGCCGTCGGGGGCGAATTCGTCTCCCCAGACGTAGCGCTTCTGGACCAGCCCGCCCCGCGCCGCGTACTCCCATTCGGCCTCGGTCGGAAGGCGCACTCCAGCCCACTCGCAATAGGCCGCGGCGTCATTCCAGGTGACATGCACCACCGGATGATCCCAGAGATCGTCGAGGTTCGACTGTGGACCATAGGGGTGGGCCCAGTCAGCCTCGAATACCTGGCGCCACCATGGCGTCGCAGCTACCGCCCTCGTATCGGGGAAGTCGTCGGGCAAGAAGAGATGGAACACGAATGACCATCCAAACCCCTCGACCTCGCTCTTGTAGTTGGTGGCTTCGACGAAGTCCGCAAAGTCGCGGTTCGTGACCGAGTGAGCAGCGATGGCGAACGGGCTGAGCGTCACCTCTCGGGCAGGGCCCTCCCCGTCGCCTCCGAACCTGTAGGACTCGTCGGTACCCATCACGAACTCGCCCCCGGGCAGTTCGATCAATCGTTCCCGGACACTATGGCTGGAGGGCACTTAGAGACCCAGGATCTGTTTCTTCTTGGCTTCGAACTCTTCGTCTGTGAGCACACCGGAGTCGCGAAGTGATGCCAGCTGATTGAGCTCGGCCATGTATGCCGGTTCCTCAGGTTCCGCAGGAGCCGGTGCGGGAGCGGGTGCGGGCTCGGCGTACTGCTGCGGTGCGGGCTCGGCATATACGTCGTCGTCGTAGCTCTGACGACGGTCCATGCGCCGAGAGGTACGCCGGGCCGTACGACGCGAGGTCCTACGCATGGATCGTCTGCGTGGCGGCATCAGCTGCCCCCTCCTGTGGTGATGGCTTGTTCCATGAGCTCCGGGCTGACCAACGCGGCGGCTGCTTCCTCAGCATCCGAGGGATCGATGAAGCCGGCCTCGACAAGACCCATGACGGTCCGGGCGATAACCGCTGCTTCCACCTCGACGGCAACCTCAATGGCCGCCAAAGCCTCCAGAGAGGCAACGTTTGCCGCCGCAGTGAGTGCGTCGGCGGTTTCGATGGCTTCAACCGCTTCGGCAGTCGCCACGAGCTCTGCGCCGATCAAGGCCAGACCCTCGAGCGTGAGGAATCCCTGGAGGAGTAGAGAACCGCCGGCGTTGACCACGGCCTCGCGCAGACCGGCCGCCCACTGGTGTTCGACGAGGAACATCGCAGCCCCGGTACCAGGTGCGAGATCGCGACCGATCCGTCGGATGTCGGAGACCGACACGCCGATCGATGAAGCCTCGGTGATCTCCGAGGGTGGAGCCCCGGGATCCTCTCCCTCGAACGAGAAGCCAAGCAGCTCGCCGATGAGCACGCCAAGGATCTCGTCTCCCTCTTCGGAACCGAAGTCGTCCATCTCCAGCGCGACCAGATCGCCAGAGTCCTCCTTGCCGACGAAAAGCGCATCGAGCACCCGAATCGAGCCGACAGGGGCCAGCGCTTCCAGTTCGTCGAGCACCTCGCCTTTCAGTCGGTCGAGGGTCTCGAAGTGAACGACGATGAGTTGTATCGGTCCGAGCATGGTGTGGTTATAGCAGAGCGAGCCAGTCGACGGCACTGCACCGGCTTCGTTCGAAAAACCGAACGGGGCCGCCTGTGGCGGCCCCGTTCATTCGTGACT
>JBPCTU010000466.1:0-3653 GCA_051011515.1 Acidimicrobiales bacterium | reverse complement strand
CCGCCACCAGGCCCGGTCCTCCAGCCGTGACGCTGTTCATTTGCCAAGGCCACGCGAAGACCGCCTCGTCGCGAGGGGTCCGCGACCAGGTGGTCCCATCAACTGAGGTTCGCACCGTTGCGGCTGCGTCGACTGCGACGAGGCCAGGCCCTCCGACGGTCACGGCCCCTATCCCCTTCTGATAGGGAGCATTGCCCAAGACCGCCTCGTCATGGGGCACCCGGGACCACTCCAGCCCATCAACAGAGGTCCATACGATTCCTCGACTCGAGTCCCCTCCCACAGCCACCACACCGGAGCCCGAGGCGATCACGTCGCTCATGGCTTCACCTCCTGTCCCACCAAAGACGGCTCCGTCATGGGGGACGCGGGACCACTCCAGCCCATCAACAGAAGTCCAAACTGCCGCGTCCTCATCGCGCGGTTCGGGGACGCCCGCGATCAGAACGCCGGTATCCCAGTCCCGTCCGACCGCCACCAGGCCCGGGCCCCCAGAGGTGACGCCGTTAATTACTTGGCTACCGGTCCCCCCGAAGACGGATTCTTCTCGGACTCGGGACCAGGTCATCCCATCGACCGAAGTCCATACCGCGGCATCGCTGTTATCGTCCGATCCGGCCCATCCAACTGCGACTAGGCCGGGACCTCCCGTGCTCACGCTGGTCATGACTGATCCGCCGAAGGTCACGTCATCGTGGGGAACCCGTGACCAAGCCACCCCCTGGGCAGAGGTCCACACCGCTGCGCCGCCGCGTGCTACGCCGACGGCCACCAGCCCTGGGCCGCCCTTGGTGACGCTGATCATGGCCGCGTTGGCAAAGGCGGTCTCATCGTGGAGGATCCTGCTCCACGTGAGGCCGTCAGCTGAGGTCCAGACGGCCGCGTTGGTCCGGTCGTGCCCAACGGCTACTAGCCCTGGACCTCCGGCGATGACGCTGCTCATCGTCTGGGCACCGGCACCGCCGAAGACCGTAGTCTCGACGGGACCCTGAGGCGATTCGACGGTCGTTGCCGGGTCCGTTACCTCAGGCGAACCAACGGTGTTGGTCGCGACCTCGTCGCCTCCATCGACTACCACGACTCCCACCATCAGCACGACCGCCGCAGCGACGGCAGCGGCCACGACTGCCCGCCGTTTCGGACTCGCGGGCGGTAGAGCGCTCTCGGCCGGTCCCTGGAGATCAATGACCCTCAAATCGCTGCCGCACTGTGTACAGATTCCCGACTCCGTCGCAACCGATTCATCGGGCACGTCGAGTTCGCTGACGATGGCGAGAAACTCGGTCGCATCGGCGGTAGTCGGTACGAACGAGCTCACATCGGGTACAGGATTCGCCGCCATCAGTCGCTCGGTGACCGGGTCCAGAGAAGTCATCGCCGCCACTCCGAATCGCGCGCGGACGTTCTGAGACCGTCTTCGCTGACCTCGAGTTGCATCGCGCGCTTGAGGCGGGCCTTCGCTCTGCTCAGTCGTTTCTCCGCAGCCGCGGCTGAGATCTCATACATCAACGCAATCTCGGCGGCCGCAAGCCCCTCCCAAGCGTTGAGGAGCACAATCTCCCGATCTTGCTCATTCAAGGTACCCAGCGCAGCCACCAATTGACCGTCGTGGTCGGCCTCGCCGATGGTGACTTCGGGCATCGCTCGGATCACTGCTACCCCATTCATTCGCATGCTTAGTGCTTGTCGCCGGCGAGAGCCGCGACGTTGATTCGCAAGAACCCTCGCTGCGACTCCATACAGCCAGGGCAGCAAGGCAACCTCGGTAGGTAACTCATCGAGCCGACGCCAAGCCACCGTGAACACCTCCGCGGCCGCGTCAAGAGCATCGTCGGCCCCACAGCGGCGTAGCGCGTAGGCGAGCACGTTGGCGTAGTGCGCCACGTAGACCTCAGTGAAACGCTGCTCCTCGGGTGAACTCATCAATGGCCCCCGCTATGAACCACCACTTTCACACCATCTATGTCCGGATGTCACCAGAACCAGACACGTAGGCCTTTCAGACACCTCAGTCGCTCGACAAGGTGCCCGGGATGCGGCGGTTCGTTGATACCCGCCTTCGAGGCTGGAGGATGCGCGAGACTCACAGCGATTCATTTTGAGCACAGCGCTCGCGGACCTAGCGCTCCAGTGCTGACCATCGGCGGTTGAGCACAGCGCTCAGTGCTGGACTACTCGTAATGAATAGGTCAGGGGTTCAATTCCCCTCTCGGGCTCTGACTAGCGTGTTCCCTGGGAATTGACGGCTCGCTATCGAGAGCCCAGGCAAGCACAGCGCTCCCAGAGCGAATCACCGCCACCTCATCAGGGTTCACGGGTATCCCCGATCGGCCATATGGGATGGTCGCTTGCGGGCTGCATATGCTCGGCTCGCAGCGTCTTCGAGACTCATTAGTCGTGGTCTCTCTCACTCCAGGGGAGGGTGTCGGTGGTTGTTCTAGGGTGCGATGGTGGCTGCCAAGCACCAGACGGGGATGTTGGCGTTCCTGTTCACGGACATCGAGGACTCGACGCGGCGGTGGGCACTGGATCGGTCCGCGATGTCGCGGGCCTTGGTTGCTCACGACGAGTCGATCACGAGCGCAGTGTCCGGCTCCGGTGGTCGTGTCTTCAAACACACAGGTGACGGCATCTGTGCGGTGTTCGACAGAGTAGGCAGCGCCTTGGAGGCCGCTCTGGACGCGCAGCAGGTTATGGAGTTGCCGGTTCGCATGGGCATACACGTCGGTGAGGCCGAAGAGCGCGACAACGACTTCTTTGGTCCGACTCTCAATGTCGCAGCGAGGGTTGCAGATGCCGCCCATGGCGGCCAGATAGTCGTATCGGCGACCGCACAGGCGATGCTCGATTCGGACCGGCATGACCTCATCGATCTCGGAGCGCATCAGCTGCGGGGTGTGAGCAGAGCCGTCGGTGTGTGGCAGGTGGGGGCGGAGCGGTTCCCGCCGCTGAGAGCTTCGGGGGGTATCGGGAACCTTCCTTTGGAGCCCCCGAGCTTGGTGGGACGCGACGCTGAGTTGGAGGAGCTGGTGAGCGACATCGGGCAGCACCGTCTCGTGACGCTCACCGGCGTGGGTGGAGTTGGTAAGACCCGGCTGGCTCTCCGCGCTGCGGCGGAGGTGGCGTCATCGTTCGAAGATGGGGTTTGGGTGGTCGAGTTCGCGCCGGTCACGGAGGCTGGTGCGGTCTCTCATGCGATGGCCGCGACATTGGGCGTGACCCAGCAGGCGGGGAAGTCGCTGGTGGACAGCATTGCCGATGCTCTCCGAGGTCAGCGGTCGTTGCTGGTCGTTGACAACTGCGAGCACGTCCTGGGGCCGGTGTCGGAGCTGATCGAGGCAATTGTCCAGACCACCGATCAGGTGCAAGTACTCGCCACGAGCCGCGAGGGCTTGGGGATCGCTGGCGAGCGAGTGTGGCCGGTGAGGTCCCTCGAGGTGGGGTCAGGTGTTAGATCTGCAGCTGTGGAGCTCTTCGTCGACCGCGCTCAAGCGGTAGATCGCGACCAGGATGTCGGCGCGGACCTTACCGTTGTTGTCGAAATCTGCCGCCGACTCGACGGGATACCGCTGGCCATCGAGCTGGCCGCGGCCCGCACCAGAGCGCTGTCTCCCGCCGAGATTTCTGAGCGTCTGGATGACATGTTCCAGTTG
>JBPCTU010000465.1:0-3875 GCA_051011515.1 Acidimicrobiales bacterium | reverse complement strand
CACCTCGGGAACGTCGCGAAGGTCGGCGAGCGCCCAAAGGGCAAGACCCGCCAGCCCACGGACAGCGATGCCGACGAGCAACGGCACTCGGAAAGGCACGCGCTGGGCCCATCGGCCGACCATCGGGTACACAGGCAAAGAGACCAACACAGCCACGGCGAGCCCCACTGCAGCGAGCTGACCGTCGATCTTGAAGACGTCGGACATGAAGTTCGGATACTGACTCTCAATGCCGGTGTGTGCGGTCATTGAGACGAACACCACCAACAACACGAGCCCGAATGTCGACCACAACACTGCTCCCAGCTCGGCTGCCTCTGCCTGCTCCGGACTCACTTCGGGCGCTGACCTCTCGCCGGTAGTCCGCAAGATGCGTTCGGTGGCTGAACGATTGGTCGCTGCCGTCGCTGCCAACCCCCCGACACAGATCAGGGCCAGCACGATGAAGATCGTCCTGAAGTCGACGCCGGCGACCAACAAGCCGGCGACGACCAACAAACCGATCACCTGACCTGCCGGAAGCGACATCTGGAGGAGCGACAGACGTCGGGCCTGCACGTCGCCCGCCAGCCCAGATCCGGCAAGCAGACTCAGATTGGTGGTCAGCACCAGCGCGGCGCCCACGCCGAGCACCAACGCGCCGACCGTCGTGCCGATCAGCTCGTCAGCGAGTGAGAGAACGCCGAAGCCCACGGCGAGCAACCCGAGCCCGAGATGTTGGAACGCCCGATGGCTCCCGAATCTGTCCAAGAGACCACCTACCAAGGGGGCACCGAGCGCGATGAGCGGAAGTACACCCATCACTATGCCGACATCCCCAGGGTCCGACCCGGGAAGCGACAAGACGAACTGCGGAAGGATGAACACCGCTCCGCCCAGGTACGCCAAGCCGAAAGTGAGTTGACAGACGAACCACAGTTCGTAGTCTCCGACAGCACGAACCCTGTCAGCTTGCGATGGGTCGGGCAGCGCCATCCTCAGACGGTCGGCGTCACTTCATCGTCGCAAGGTCGGCGTTGTCGATGTCGAAGTACTCGAGCGGCGCAAGGCGCCGCATGCCATCGGCTTCCACGACCCACTGATCCTCACACCAGAGAATCTGAGGCCCGTGCACGGGGTCGTTGGAAACGCAAGCCGGCTCAATGCACAAGGTCATGTTCGGCTCGAGGACCGCATCGAACTCCTGCGCCTCAGCCGGATTGAGCTGCGGCATCTCGTCCATCTGCGTACCGACACCGTGGCCCAGCATGACGAGCGGCATCCCGCGCTCCTCGTGAGCGTCGATGTACATCTGAACCATCTCCGAGCAGAGCATTCCGGGCTTGATCTTCGCCATCAGCTCGTGATGGTTGGTGTGGAACCAGTAGTAGTCGTCCCACAACTCCTTGGACGGTTTGCCCAGGATTCGAGCCCGCCCATAGTCCGTCGTTGATCCGCCGAACGTCATGATCCCGACGTCAGAGGTGACCGTTTCACCCTCCTTGTAGACACGACCAACTGGGCTCCAGATCATTCCCATTGCACCGCCCGGCTCATATGAGTAGGTGAGGTTCAGGCAGTGCTTCTCGACGCTCGGCTCGAGAGCGAAGAGTTCGGCCATACGCGAGGAAAGCTGGAAGTCGGTCCACCCCGGCTCGACCTCGCTCATGCCCTGCCAGAGCACGCGGTTGTGGACCTCACAGGTCTTCTCCATCAACTCGACTTCTTCGTCGCAATTCTGCATGCGCACTTTCGCGAGGTCGAACCCCACACCGATGTATTCCTTCTCCGGTGTGAGCTTCTGCAACTCCTGGTAAGCGCCGAAGTCGGCGAAGGTGTCGACTCCGACCCGAGTGCCGCCGCCGTTGGCCGCCATGGCCTCGGTGACGAGCGCCGCGTACCGTTTGGGCACCGACCGAAGGTAGGACTCACTGCCTGCCGAGCGGACGACCGGGTCGACGGTCCAGATCTCACCATGGTTCTTGGCTGGGTCGTAGAGCCCTCCAGGAGAGTACGGGTGGTGATCATCGAACGAGTCGCTCAAGATGATCGAGACCACACCCTCTTTCGAGATCAGGTAGCCGTGGAACGCATGGGCCGACTCGTAGTGGAACGCAGAAAAGATGTCGAACGCATAGCGGGTGTTGCCGTAGTCCCACAGCAACAGGAAGTCGAGATCAAGGTCACGGATGAGTCCCTTGACGCGATTGCCTCGGAACGCGCGGATCTTCGAAATCTTCTCTTCGGAAAGGAGGTACTCCACTGTGCTGATTCCTGTTCAGTTGGGGCCGAGATCGGTCAGCCTAGCAACGATCGCCGGTTGGAAATATGCGGGTCTCTGGCGATCTTGTGGGTGATCCCGCGAGTCCGCTCAGATCTGATGCAAGATCTTGAGGTGGATCTATTCTGGATGTCGCTGGCCGGATTGGTCGTCGTAGTCGGACCATGGAAGGCCGGCATCGTCTACGCCGAGAGCACCATCCACCTGAAAGCCCGCACGCGCCGACTCACCGCCTTCTACACCGTGGGAATCGCGACCGTGGTCGGGACCCTGTTCATCCTCGTAGGCGCACCGCTCCTCGACTTCTTTCACATCGACCAGGCCGCGTTCCTCATCGGCGCGGGCCTCATCGTGATCGTCTTCTCGATCGGGATGGTCATCAGCGACTCCGACCACTCTCTCGAGCCGGACCCCGACGCCACACCCGAGACACGAGCGTTGAACCTTGCGATCTACCCTCTGTCAGTGCCCTTGGTGATCACGCCCCCAGGGATCGCCAGCCTGGTGGCATTGGGCGTGATCGCCACCAGCAACGAAGAGAAGCTCCTGCCGGTTGGATCAGCCTTCTTGGTCGTCATGCTCATCAACCTTGGGGTGTTCCTGATCGAGAGCCGGTTCGAACACAAGATCAACCCAGCGGTCTTTCACGTGGCCGGCCGGCTGCTCGGGGTCCTCTTGGTGGCGTTCGGGGTCAGCATCGTGATCGACGGGCTCAAAGAGCTCGACCTGCTCCACTGACTTCCTGAGTCAGAAGAACTGCGTCACGGCACTGTTGCGTTGTTTGATCGGTGCCGCGACGCGATCCCACCCGAGGACCCGGATCACGACCGGCTCCACGCCCGACGCAACGACACCGAATCCGGCAACCGCCTCCTCGATGACTCGATGCTGCGCGAACGAGCCCACACCGTCGGCTGGAAGCGCCAACTACTCAACATCACCACCTGGGCCGCACTCCGCAACGCCTGCGCCGTGTACCAACACGCACCACCCCAGGCGACACCCGAGCCGCACACCGAGCCGCTCGCCGCCTGAACAGCCCCACCGGCAGGCACCGCGTAGGCCACCGCGCCTGAGATCGCCGGATCCTCGCTGAGAGCTGCCGAATCCGGCCCAAGCCGCTGCCCGGTCGGCCTTCAAACCCTCCAGCTCACCCCGCTACGCTCAAGGACTCACACTGAGCGGAGTTGTCTCCCACGAACTCCGCCAGTCCCGCCCGAGTAGCTCAGTTGGCAGAGCAGCTGTCTTGTAAACAGCAGGTCAGGAGTTCGATTCTCCTCTCGGGCTCTAGCTTTCCCAAGGCATGTGGCCCACCAGTCCGACTGACGTGACAGCCAATGTAGCCACGGGTCTGCTGAAGTGTGTCGAGGCACGCCGGATCGCAATAGGGCTGCACCCTCAGGACCCCAGCAAACCTTCCATAGCGTCCGCCGTCTCGCTTCGCAGCTCTTCGCCAACATACGCATAGATGTCGGCGGTGATCGCGAGGCTTGAGTGCCCGAGCATGTCAGAGATGCTGGACAGCGGGACGCCCTCCGTAAGCAAGAGCGTGGCGGCGGTGTGGCGCGTCGAGTGGAAGCGTCGTGGTCCTATACCCGCCCTCTCGCATAGGACC
>JBPCTU010000464.1:0-12327 GCA_051011515.1 Acidimicrobiales bacterium | reverse complement strand
GGGAACCTACCGCGAGGCTCTTGGCCGGGCAGACTCCCTTCTCGGCGAGCTCATCGCCCACGCCGGACCCGATACCGCCATCCTGGTCACGACAGACCACGGTGGCCAAGGTTTCTCGCACAGCGATCCGGTCCTTGCGAACATGGAGACGTTCGTGGTGATCCGCTCGGCGCGGATCCAAGCGGGTTCGGTCATCGCTGCAGGGTCTGTTCTCGATATTGCCCCGACAGCGATGGACCTCGCGGGCGTGGCATCGCCTGTCGAGTGGGCCGGAAGGTCACTACTCGGGACCGAAGAGGGTCTCGTAAGACACTTGATGTCGCTGCTGCGGGCATTGACCGAACACAGCTACGGCGAGGGCGTCTCCATGCTGGAGCACTCGCTGCAAGCAGCCGCTCTGGCACGCAGCGAAGCTCCCGACGACGCTGCGCTGACCCTCGCTGCACTGTTTCACGACATCGGCCATCTGCTGGGTGAAGCCGGAGAATGGGGGCTGACCGACCATGCCCAAGTGGGTGCCCGCTACATGCAGCAGTGGTTCCCCGCAGAAGTTGTCGAGCCCATTCGTCTCCACGTAGACGCGAAGAGGTGGCTTGTGCGCGAGGAGAAGGATTACCTGGCTCAACTCAGCAAAGCCTCTCGCATGACATTGCACGACCAGGGCGGACCTTTCGGGCTTGACGCTTCGGCCACCTTCGTGGCCCAACCGCACTCCGGGCGTGCGGTGGTGTTGCGCCGCTGGGACGACGCTGCCAAACGACCCGATGTAAGCGTCGACGACGTCGACGTTTACCAACCACTGATCGAGCGTGTACTCGAACCGGAAGCCGATGCGTTCACTGCGGAATGGGCACGCGACGCCTGCCGTTGCGACAGTTGCCGAGACCCGGCCACGGGGCAACACCTGATCGATGTTTCGGACTTGGCGGGGTGGCGCCTAGAAAAAACCACGACGGCGGCTGATGTCCGGATAGCGACGGTCGTGTCTGACGAAGGTGAGGTGCACCGCTGTCTGATTCCAAAGGAACCAGCGGCCACCTCGGACCCCCTTGTGATGTGGGGGGCGGAGTTGGCCGTTCCCACGCACTCTGAGCACGACCTCGACATCGCTGGCCTCAGCGCCGATGTGACCAGGTTCGGTATTGCAGTCGTGACGGGACTGGCGGAACAGGAAGGCGCAGTCCTGGAGTTCGCCGGAAGGCTGGGGTTCGTACGCGAGACCAACTACGGCCGCATGTTCGACGTGGTCGATCAGGCGGACGCGAACAACCTCGCTTACACCAGCCTCGGACTACCCCTGCACACCGACAACCCGTACCGCGAGCCGGTACCAACGGTTCAAATACTGCACTGCATCAACTCTCCGGTATCAGGAGGCCGCTCGAGGTTCGCCGACGGATTCGCGGCAGCCAGCGACCTCCAAACAGAGTTTCCGAACGACTTTCGCACCCTGAGCCGCACCCCGGTCTTGTTCCGCTTCGTCGACCCTGCCAACGCCGTCGACCTCAGAGCCAGCCGACCACTGATCGAGGTCTCGGCGACTGGCCGGATCGAGGCCGTGAATGTCAACCACCGCAGTATGGAGCCGCCCGAACCCGTCTCGTCCACTACCAACTTCTATACGGCATACCGGCGCTTTCGTGACTTGATCGATTCACCGACCTCGGTTGTCGAGAGACCGCTCGGTCCCGGGGAATTAGTGATCTTCGACAACCGACGGGTCCTGCACGGGAGAAGCTCCTTCCGCGGCGGCTCGGGCCGGCACCTTCAGGGCTGTTATGTGGACATGGATGCGATCAGATCCCTCGCTCGAGCAACATCCTGAGACCACTGCGCCGGACAGGGCTGCGCCACGTGCTTCGGCGCTTCAACGTGTCAGAACGGGCAGGAGTGCTTGGAACTTGGCTTCGGTCTCGATCAACTCGGCTTCGGGATCGCTGTCTGCGACCACGCCTACGCCGGCAAAAAGTCGAGCTCCCTTGTCGGTGATCTGAGCCGACCTGATCGCCACGACGAACGACCCGTTTCCGCCGCTATCGACCCAGCCCATAGGCCCGGCGTAACGACCTCGATCGGCGCGCTCGAGTTCGGCGATGAGATCGAGGGCGGCCCCTTGTGGGTCGCCACCCACGGCCGGGGTTGGATGCAGCGTGGCCACGAGCTCCAGGATCGACGCCGGGGGAGACGACAGTCTGCCTTCGACCTCGGTCCCGAGATGGTGGACGTTTGGCAACGATACGACGGAGGGTTCAGGTTCGGCGTCGACGTAGGAGCAGAACGGCAACAACTCATCCAACAACCAATCGATGGTTATGCGATGCTCGGCTCGATCCTTCGTAGACGCCAGAAGTCTCTCGATTGCGGCCTGATCTAGATCACGATCTGAGCCTCGCGGCATCGTTCCGGCCAACGGGTGCGCAAGCACGACATCGTCGATCCGCGAGACCAGCCGTTCGGGGGATGCGCCCAGGAATCCTTCGAGGCAGAAGATCGTGGCAGAGGAGTGTGTGGCTGCGAGATCGAACAGAACCCGCCGCTGGTCGATACCACCTGGGCTTTCGATCTCGAGCTCCCGCGCCAACACCACCTTCGTCAGCTCGCCTTGGCGGATGCGGGTCCGAGCAGTCAGAACGATCTCGTCCTGCCATACCTCGGGCGGCACCACGGATCGGACATGTGGCCGATGTTGTCCGCTGCCCGATGCGCTCGTCGCCGAGGCGCGGTGTACCTGTTCGACGGCTTGGCCCGGCTCCATCGGTTCGTCTCCGGTTATCGTCATCCATCGTCGGCCGCCACGGTGTTCGCCGATGAGGATCTCAGGTACAACGAGTTCGGCCGCTACTGAGGGGTCGAACGGCATCGCGGTGAACGCGATGGGCCCCACACCGGGAGGGGAAGTGGGCCCCGCGGTCGAGGACAACCGTTCCTGAGCGTGCACCGCTCCGACAGTGGAACGCTCGAGGGGAATGCGCTCGGCGACGCCCAGACCACCGAAGACATACCCATCGCCGCTCCACAACAACCCGCCCACGGACCCAACACCAAAGGCGTCGAGATCGTCTTCGAGTTCGATCGTGACCGAGTTCACGCCATGAGCGTAGGTGCAGGCGACGCTCACCAACTCAGTTCGGGCACACTGTGGCGGTGCGCAAGAGAGTCGAGACCAGGATCGATGCGCCGCCAGCGTCCATTGCCTCTGTGCTCCGCGATCTGGGCCGTTATCCGGATTGGCTCGACATTGTCACCGCAGCCATTCCGACGACCGCCGCCGCCGATGACCCCGGCCCCGCGTGGCTGGTGACACTCAGGGCCAAGATCGGCCCGTTGGCGCGATCCAAACGGCTTCGCATGGTGAGGGTGGTGGACGAAACGAATCAACTGCGGTTCGAACGCCGGGAGGTCGACGGCCGCGACCATGCCGAATGGACCCTCGACGCAACGATCGAGGGTATGTCTCCCTGTCGAGTCGAGGTCACTCTCGCCTATGCCGGCAATCTCTGGTCCCGGCCGCTGGAAGCAGTGTTGAGCTCGCAGATCGACGATGCAATCCCCAAGCTCCGCGACCTTGTAATCGGCTGAGCCCGCTGCGATTCAGCGCGGCACGTCGCGATAGGGAACGTCCTTGTCCACCCTGGGTTCCCCGGGCAAGCCGAGCACGCGCTCGCCAATGATGTTTCGCTGGATCTCATCGGAGCCCCCGGCGATTCGATACCCCGGAGCGCCCATGATGTGTTCGTTCCAGCCGAAGGTTCCCCATTCACCGCTGTCGGCGAGCAGTTTCGGCCCAAGGACCTTGGAGAGGACATCGCTCATCATTGTCATCGACTCGGTCCAGTACAGCTTGCCGATGGAACCCTCGGCCCCTGGCGCCTGGCCAGCCTTGAGTTGCGCCTTGACCCGCTCGATGTTGAGGCCCATGACGCGATACTGCACGTAGAGCTTCATGATCTCGTCGCGACGGACGGGGTCGGCCGCCAGGTCGAAGTGTTCGACGAGAGCGCGGAACTGCCGCCAGCTACCGCCGACGCGGTCACCACCAGTGCCCGATGAACTCCGCTCGAACCCGAGGATCGTGAGCGCGACCTTCCATCCCTCGCCCACGTCGCCCACCCGGTAGCTGTCCGGAATCCTGCAGTCGGTCAGGAAGACCTCGTTGAACGACGTTCCGCCGCTCATTTGTTTGATCTGGCGAACCTCTACGCCGTCATGATTCTGCAGCGGGATTGCAAATACGGTTATGCCCTTGTGTTTGGGCAGCTCGGGGTTGGTGCGACAGACACACATTCCCCACTCGGCGAACTGCGCGCCAGAGCTCCAGACCTTCTGTCCGTTCAGAATCCACTCGTCGCCGTCACGTTCTGCCCTGAGGGCAACGTTGGCCAGGTCGGACCCTGCGGCCGGTTCCGAGAAGAGCTGACAACACAACTGGGTGGCAGAGATCCAGTTCTTCACCCACTGTTCTTTCTGCCAATCGGTGCCTAAGAGTCTGATCGTCGGCGCCATGAGATGTGTGGTCACACTGTGGGTCTCGTGCCCTGTCGGAGTCCGGTAGTCCGCTTCCAGGCGGTTGAACAGCTTCTCGTGCTCGTTGCTCAACCCCAGCCCACCCCACTCGGGCTCCCAGGTGATGCAGTGGTATCCGGCCTCGGCCTTCTTTCGCGTCCACGCTGCGGCCTCGTCGATGACGGCTTTTTCCTCATCGAAGCCCAGGTTGTGGAAGACGGCGACATCGAACTCGCCCTCTCCCCACACGAACCTACGCTCCCCGTCCTCGCGCGGCTTGAGTTCGGCGTTGGCTTCGAGCCAGACTCTCGCTTCCTTCTCGAAGGTCTCGAGGTCAATGTCAGCTTCGGGCATGGCCCCATTATGGCGTTCGACCGGGCGGCACCTACCAACCGGGGCGCTCAGGTGGCGCTCAAGTGAATTGAGAAAGCGCCTCAGCGATCGGCTCGACCATGGCTGGTGGCTCAGTCTTGGGGAGCGAGACGATCCCCAAGTCGATCCCCACATCCGCGAAAGTTTCTGCCTCGCGCGCCAAAGCCTGCAGATCTCCGTCGTACCGCATGATCATCGACACCGTGACCTCGGAGCGGTCGCGACCGGCGTTGGCGAGCTCTTCGAGGAAGACCTCGTTCCTCATCCGGAAATCGTCGGTTGTCATCGTCGGCGAGCCGTAGTTCCAGTGATGGGCATACTTCGCGGCTGCAGGGATGGTGCGCTTCAAACCCGAACCGCCGATACAGATGGGTAGTGGGTCCTGGATGGGCTTGGGATTGTTCATCGCATCCTTGAGCTGATACCACGAGCCATCGAACGTCGACCGGTCCTGGGTCAGGAGCAATCGCAACACCTCGAGACCCTCGTCGAATCGGTCGAAACGTTCGCGCATGCTGCCCAACTCGATGCCGTAGGCGTCACATTCCTCCTCATTCCAGCCTGCCCCCACCCCCACTTCGAGACGGCCACCGGACGTGATGTCGAGGGTTGTGGCCATGTTCGCCAACAATCCGGGGTGTCGGTACAACATCCCCGACACGAGCACGCCACCGCGGATGCGAGAGGTCTCCTGGAGCAGAGCCGTGAGCGTGATCCAACCCTCTAGGCAATCCTCGGTGGAGTCTCCGAACAGCGGATAGAAGTGATCGAATGTCCACCCGGACTCGTACAATCCGATGTCGTCACAACGGTGCCAGACCTCGAGCAACCACTCCCAACTGCAGCGTTGTGGCGACGTGCTGACTCCGAACCTCATGGCTTGGTCACCCGGCGGTTGCCCTCGGTCCAGTCGATGATCAGTTCCCTACGCGAGATCCGCCAGCCCGACGGCGTCCGCACGACGTCGTCCTCGTAACGACCAGCCATGATGAAGTTGTCTCCCCCTTCAGTGCCGTGCAACGTGTGTTGAGCCTGGAGATAACAGCGGCATTTCGCGCTGTCGCCATCGATATCGACCTGTTGATTCGACACCAAGTGCTGGCTGATGCTCAGGCGACCCAACGATTGGTCGACCTTGGAGATGATGCTGTCCACCCCTTCGAACGTCCGCCCCACGTAGATGGCGACAGCGTCCTCGGTGAATACATTGCGTAGATCCTCGCGGGGACCGTGATCGAGGATCCAGCCATAGGCGATTGTCAGGTCGACAATCGCTTGGCGATCCAGCAGCTCCTGTAGTGCGTCCGGCATGGCGCCATGTTGTCAGAACCTGTTGCGCCACGTCGGAGCGGTGGCGAGGCGCCCTGGAGGCGTCGCTTCAGCGCCACCCCGACCAGGCGCGACGAAGCTCAGCTTCGGGATCATGCAGAATCCGAGGCCGCTCGGACAACTCCATGACGCAGCGGTCATCGGGTGAATAACGCGGCCAGTCCGAGAAAGTCGATGTAACCGGCGAGCCCGTGCGAATGAATGCCGTCCAAGACTCGTGGATTTCCCTGGCCAGGACATGGGGCAACTGGTCGGTTCCGAGAAAAACCTCCACTCCAGGTGCGCCCAGGTTGTTGAACGTGAACGGTATGTCCAACGCGTGGGTGGCACCCAAGGCACCACCGAACGCTTTGCTCTTCCAATCGAACAGGTACATCCAAGTGGCGCCGCCATGGACCGCTCGGGCCTCGGCCATCCTGATCGCAGGGATTCGGAACATCTGGTCGGTAGCGAGACTGGTGGCGATCTCGCCGGAGGAAGCGTCGGACCACCGCTCTCGGTAGTGGTCGATCAGGTCATCGGGTGGGTCGACGAAACGAGCCATTGCTCTGTGGAGCCGGTCGTCGGTGATCCGGCTGGTACCCCACAACGTTGCTTCGTCGGCATTGGTGCCGGTCAAGAGTTCTATGCCAGACGAAGCACCTAGCCTCATCAGCTCCAGTGGTTGACCGGGGAGTTCGGCGCCATCGGGGCTCGGGCGAAACGCCATCTCCGACTCATGTCCCAGCGCCGACTTTTCCACTCGCTGTTGCGCCTCCAGCACGGCCAGGGCCGGCAGCCTTCGCGCGCTGGTGATCGACGAGACATCCAGCTCGCGAAGCAAGAGGTACGCGATGCGTTCCGCCTCCTCGCTGTCAGCAGTGTGATGTGTTGCGCCCGACTGCGCGATAGCTCGCTTGTACAGACCATCAGCACGGGGCATTGCCAGAACCGTCGAGACGCTCATCGCTCCGGCGGACTCACCGGCAATGGTCACCTGGCCGGGATCACCACCAAAGGAGGCGATGTTGGCCCTGACCCATTCGAGAGCGGCCACCTGGTCCACCAAACCATTGACCCCAGAACCTTCCCCCACGGCCCCGAACCCGAAAGCGCCGAGCCGGTAGTTGATGGTTACCACGACGACATCCCCGCTCGTCGCGAAGCTGGTGCCGTCGTACCACGGAACAGCGCCGCTCCCGTGGTTGAACGCCCCCCCGTGGATCCAGACCATCACCGGGCGCGACGCGCCTTCGATGTCGGGGGTCATCACATTCAGCGTCAGGCAGTCTTCGCTCCAATCGACCGGGCTCGAATTCGTGAGACCGTTGCCGGGAAGTTGCGGCGCGAACTTGCCAAAGGTGGTTGCGTCAAAGATGCCGCGCCGTTCGAGAAGGGGTTGCGGAGGACGCCAGCGCAGATCTCCGATCGGGGGGGTGGCATACGGAATCCCGGCGAACAAGGCCACCCCGCGCCTCTCCCGACCCCGCACCGGTCCCTGCTGGGTGTCCGTTGTCAGCTTCATCACACCAAGCCTCGCAGATTCGCCTAACACGGGACCGCTCTGTCACCGACGCGAGCCCGAGTCGGGGGCGTGGCGGCCTAACCCAGGCCGGCGACCGCGCTCCCCATTTGTTCGACATGTTGCCCGCGCGGACCGACGTAGCGGGCCAAGGGACGGAACCGCAATGGTGGCTCGGTGTACTCCTCGATCCCGTGTGCCAGCCAACCCGCTGTTCTGGAAACAGCGAAGATGGCCTCGCCGGCGTCGCGCGGCATGGCACCCAGCCAGGTCAAGGTCCCCAACGCGAGGTCGACATTCGGAGCCAAACCAGTCCGCATGTTGACCAGGTCGGCTATCGCGTCCACGACCTCGAGCCGTGGGTCTCGCGGCCAGCCCGACCTGACCACATCCATGAGACCACAGAACCGCGGGTCGACAGCTCGGTAGACCGAGTGTCCGAACCCGGGGTAGGTGCCGGATTGTCGTTGTACGGCTCCGAGTGCCGCGGGAATGTCTCGGCTGTTGGCGACGGACTCGAGCATTTCTTGGACCGCCCCACTCGCTGCTCCGTGTAACGCGCCGCCAACGACGCCGAGAGCGGCGGTGACCAACGAATAGGGGTCTGCGCGTACCGAGGCCGCGACCCGGGCCCCGAACGTGGAAGTGGCCAACCCGTGATCGACCAACAACGCCATGGCAACGTCTAGGGCCCGGCAGCGGCGCGGTGTCGAAGGCCGAGAGGACAACCTCGGCCAAAGCAAGCTTGCGAGATCGTCGCCGTTGCCGCGTTCGGTTTTCAACGGTAGCCCCTGCACCATGGCCGATATCAGCGTCGCCCCGCTTCGCTGTACCGACATCGGCGACAGGTCGAACAGGAGCGGATCGAGCGCCGACATCACACTTACCGATACCCGCAACCTGTCTATTGGCCGTGCTGATCGCGGGAGGGTGGTTTGGGTCTGCGCAACAGCTTCGAGCACTTCGACGGGGACCTGCCAAGAGAGGTCATCGCAGCCCCAGAGCAACCCGACGACGTCGGCGTACCCGGCGCCCGCGGCCACCTCGTCGACCAACCTGGTCCCGCGTATCAACAAGGCGTCATCTGCCACCTTCGTGAGCCCGGTGCTGACAACCGTCTCGAGCATCCCCTCACTCGTACGCTGCCGTCCGGCTCTCAACGCCTCTATCTCTGCGGGGTCGAACAATGAGGTCCGCCCATCGGCGGCAACAGTTCGTGTAACCAGCCCCCTTGAAACGTACGCATACAACGTCTCTCGTTTGATTCCGAGGCGGGCAGCAGCCTCTGGTGCAGTCAGCTCCTCGGCCATGAACCTCTCCCACAAGACGATGAAACGTGCAGAACACGAACGACACTCCATGCAGCCCTGCACTAGCCAGGTTTGAATATCGATCCAAACTCGCATTGATCGATCAATGTTGCATTGATCAACGTTGTCAATATCAATATTGCCAAACGTTGGTGTCCCTGGGCAAGCTCAGAGCATGGCTGACACTGCCCCCGACACTGCCCCCGACACTGCCCCCGACGCTGCCCCCAATAACCCGTCCCCGAACAACACGGAGAGGCCGGACACACCGCCGGGTCTCGATGTGCCGCCGGGCCTGAGAGGGGTCAAGGTCGCGGCCACGACGATCGGGGCAGTCCGCGGAGATCTCGGTTTCTTTCACTACCGGCAACACGACGCCACCACCCTCGCTGCCCATTGCGACTTCGAGGCAGTGATCCATCTGTTGATCGATGGTGCCTTGCCACCGGAGCAAACCCTCGTCGACTTCGGCTGCGAGCTGGGCTCGAACCGCGTGATCGCACCGGCCGTAGCCAGACTGGTGGACCAGATCGTGGCTGGCGACCATGGCCCGATGACTGCCCTACGCGCGACTTCCAGCATCATCACCGATTCAACACCGACGCTGGACCAAGACTCGGTCGAGCGCCGCACAGCGGCATTGCAGATAGTTGGCGCAACTCCGACGATCCTGGCTCGAGCGCATAGGCGAGGCCGCGGTCTCGAGCCGGTGGACCCCGATCCAACCCTGCCTCACGCGGCCGACTATCTGCGGATGGTCACCGGCGAGAGTCAACCCGAGCAGGCGACGCGGGCCGTGGAGCGTTACCTGTGCCTCACCGCAGACCATGGGTTCAACGCATCCACCTTCTCGGCGCGAGTCATCGCGTCTACCGGGGCCAGCGCGGGCGCAGCAGTCGGGGGCGCTCTCGGCGCCCTCTCGGGACCACTTCACGGCGGCGCTCCCAGCAGGGTCATCGACATGATCGAGGCCATTGGTGATCCGGCATCGACCGAAAGCTGGGTCCAGGGCCGGCTCGAAGCCGGCGAGAAGATCATGGGATTCGGCCATGCCGTGTACGAGACCATCGATCCGCGAAGTGAGCTGTTGAAGGCGACGGCCCGACAGATCGGCGGTGGCCTGGTCGCACGAGCCGTCGAGATCGAGGATCGCGCACTGAGGGTGCTCCGCCACGCGAAACCGAACGCGCGGATCACGACCAATGTCGAGTACTACGCGGCCATCGTGTTGTCGCTGGCGGGAATCCCCCAGGACATGTTCACCCCCACGTTCTCGGTCAGCCGGATGGCCGGGTGGAACGCACACATCCTCGAACAGGCCTACGACAACAGAATCATCAGGCCGTCGGCCCAGTACTGCGGACCCGCGCCCGAACGGCTACTGGTTGGCTCCGCTTGACCAACTGATCACCCAGGTTTCGCCTCGTCTGGCAGCACTAGGCTCACGCGCCAACGCGTCGGGAGAACCCCGTCTGGCCGCCGGAGAGGACGCCGATGACCCAAGAATGGTTCGCCAAGTACCCAGGGCTCGACTTCGAGCGGCAAGACGCCGGCGTGTTGTTGATGACCATCAACCGACCGGACAAGATGAATGCGACAACGGCGCGCGACCACTATGGCCTCAGCCGGGTCTGGTACGACATCGAGGACGACGAGGCGGTCAGAGTAGTTGTGGTCACCGGCGCCGGAGACGCGTTCTCGGCCGGCGGCGAACTCGAGTGGATCGGCACGATGGTCCACAACTACGAGGGACTCAAGCCCGCTATGCGCGAGGCCGGCCACATCGTCTATCGAATGACGGAGTGCTCCAAGGTCATCGTCTCGGCCATCAACGGGGTGGCCGTCGGCGCCGGTCTGGCTGTAGCGCTGATGGCAGACATCAGCATCATGAACGAAGACGCAAGGCTCACCGACGGGCACATGCGCCTCGGTGTCGCCGCCGGAGACCACGCGGTGATCTTGTGGCCGATGTTGTGCGGTTTGGCCAAAGCCAAGCTGTACCTGCTGACGTCGGACTTCATCGATGGACGGACCGCAGACAACATCGGGTTGGTGTCCAAAGCGGTGCCCGCGGACCAGGTTCTCCCAGAAGCACTGAACATCGCAGCCAAGATCGCCTCAGGCCCTCAGGATGCAGTGAGCTGGACCAAGCGGGCGCTGAACCTGTGGGTGAAACAAGCCGCACCCGCCTTCGATGCGAGCCTGGCCTTCGAGATGTTGAACTTCATGGGGCCCGATGCCGCCGAAGGCCAAGCCGCGCTGGCCGAAAAGCGCAAACCCAACTTCGATTGACGCTGTCGCGTCGAGCCTGGCTTCGAGCGAGCGGCCAGCCTCATGTTTGTTCGACCAACCCCTGCCGGCAGATGCCGCAGATGCCGTGGGTCAGTGCTCGAACGCGCCGATGTCGTAGGCGCCCCGCTGGGGACGACTGCGCCGGGTTCGATCGTCATTCACATAGCTCAACGTCCGACCCTCGTTGATGGCCGGTGATGCTGCCGCCAACTTGTAGCTGGCGGCACTAAGCGCCGGTCCGCCTACAAAGCCGGGGTTACCACGTTCATCGGTGGTGTGGCCTGCGGTACCTGGGCGGCCGGAAGCCCACAGGTTGTGGCGATAGGTGACGCCGCTCGTGCTCGTGCAAGTCGGTCTCCCGTTCGAAGCCGGTACCACGATGTTGTTCACGAACTCGTTGCCCCCACTCCCGCTGCTCGACGAGAAATCGGTTCCGCAGCGGACGTTCACAAACGTGTTGTTGGCAATGCGGGTGTTTCTCATGCCGCGGCCGGAACCGAAGTCCAAGAACCCGACACCTCGATGTGCGTTGATGACCACGTTGTTCCTGACGATGTTGCCAGAGATCGGGTTCGGCGATCCGCTGTACCACCCGGTTTCGTTGCCGAATACGAAACCGCTGGCCTCGAAAGGACCAAACCCGTAGTCGAGGTGGAACCGGCCATCGCCAGATGTCTTGGCGACGTTGTCCTCCCAAACCGAGTTCGTGGCGTTGTCGGCGTAGAAGAGCGCGTTGTACGCATCGACCACGACGTTGCGCCTCACCGTACAGCGGTCGGTGAGTGGGCAGTTGATCCCCTCGCCGTAGGAGCGGCGAACGTCGTTCTTCAGAATTCGCACACCGACCGAACCGACGACGCTGATCCCGCTGCCCCACCCTCCGAGCCGACCAGGATTCCTGAATTGGTAGTTGGCTTCTCGTACGAAGTTCTTCTTGACTCTGATGTTGTGTGAGCTTCCAGCGCGGAGGTCACCGATCGCGATGCCGGTGTGGGGCACCCGTTCCACCCGGTTCCCGCG
>JBPCTU010000463.1:0-23924 GCA_051011515.1 Acidimicrobiales bacterium | reverse complement strand
GCGTGAAGCGCGCATCCGCGCTCACTTCACGCTGGCAGAACGTTGTGTGGACACGAACGCGACACGCCCGGAGGCCGAGTCGGCCGCGTACCAGGAGCGAGGCACGAGCGACGTTGCCGAAAAAGTCAGCAGGGCGACCGGAGGTCCGAAGGGCCGAAGCTGTGATTGTGGAAGACAGCTAGCAGAGCGGCCGGAGGTCCGAAGGGCCGAAGCCGTGATTGTGGAAAACAGCTAGCAGGGCGGCCACAGGTCCGAATGTCCGAAGCCGTGATTGTGGAAAGAGCTAGCCCCCTAGGGCTGCCAGTCGGCGAAGGTGTCGATCATCAGCTGCACATTGGGCCCCAGTGGGTACAGGATGGGCGTCGTACAGCCGGTATCGATGTATTCCTTCACCTTCGCCCGAGCTTCATCCGGTGTGCCCGAGGCCGTACAGCGCTGCACAACGTCGTCCGGCACCAACCTCGAGGCAGCTACTACCTCTTCGTGGGTCGCAGGCCAGGTCAAAACCTGGTGTATCTCGTTGAGCAAATCATCGGACACCCCACTTGCGGCCATGATGTGTGGTTGCTGGCCGAGGTATTGAGTGAGAAGCAGGCGGGCGCCGTCAAGCGCGGCCTGGCGGTCTTCATCGACCGAGCACACGATCAGCTGCGGCCTGTCGATGTCGTCGATGGATTTGCCCGCGGCGGTTGCCCCGGCCTCCAAGGCATCCATGGCCCGCACGTTGTATGCCGGCTCCACCATGTAGTTGAGCACCGCGCCGTCAGCGATCTTGCCTGTGAGCTCCATCATCTTCATCCCAGTTGCCCCGATGTAGATGGGAACGTCCTTCGCCCGCCTCTCCTGGTGCACGTAGTCCAGCTCGACACCGTCCAACTGGACATAGTCGCCGTCGTATGTCACCGGGCCGTCACACTGCAGCAAGGCCCGGACCGACTCGACTACCTCCCGCATGACCATGAGCGGCCGGTTTCGCCGGACCCCGACTTTGGCGGCCAGAGGATCCCACCACGCGCCAATGCCCAGGATGATCCGACCCGGCGCCAGGTCGTCAAGGGTGGAGAAGGTCGAAGCGAGACGGGCCGGGTTCCGGGTCCAGCAGTCGACGACGCCGCTGCCGATCTTGACGCGCTCGGTCGTGGCGGCAAAAGCTGCCATAGGTACACAGGCCTCGCGGACGAGTCGCGAGTCGGCTTGCCAAACCTCTGTGAATCCCTTGGTTTCGGCGTATTGGGCGTACCCCATCGCTTCGCGGATGTCGTGGGCGTCTTGTAGGTAGATGGCGACGTCTTGTGCCACTGGTGGCTCCTGTTCGGTCAGGTTTCTAGCTTTGCGTGAAGACGGGCGGCGGCCTCGCCGGCCTTGGCCCGGATTTCATTGGGATCAACGGTGGTGACGACCCCGTCCGTCATTACCGGTCTCCCGTCGATCTCGATGTCCACCGGGTTGACGCCGGTGGTATATCCGAGTTTCCAGGGGTCCATGTCGTCGTAGCTCCAGGTGACGACATCGTCCTGGGACTCCGGAAAGAGGTCTGCGTTGCGGGACAACATCGCCCACGCACTGTCCGGTGACTCACAAACGTCGGACTCGCGGAGGCGGGCGAATGCGACGCGAAACTCATCGAGCATGTCGGCGCCGATGCCGTCGGTGCCGAGAGCGATCGGGTTGGCGAATCGAGTCGGCCGGGCGTAACCCACTGAGTTGTTCATGTTCGACCGAGGGTTGTGGACGATGGTGCCTTGTAGCCCATGGTCGTCGGCCAGGTGAACGCCGTGAACGAGAAGCCAGTCGCCTGTGGTCATGTCCGCCAGCCGGGTCGAGGCCCCGCGGTCGGCATGGCCTTCGGCGACGTGAATGTGGACCCCCACCCCTAGGTCCTTCGCCATGCCGGCCGCCGCCTCGAGGGTCTCATCGCTGCATGTGAAGGCGGCGTGGACGCCCACCATCCCCCGACCGCCTTCGGCGATGAACCGGCGGTTCTCCTCGAGTCCGCGCCGTGCAGCATCCGACATGGCGTCCGGTGACTCTCCAGGACTGCGATGCCGATCTGTGACGCCGTAGGTGGTGTTCACCCTCACACCTATCTCGGCGCAGGCGTCTGCGATTGTCGAGAGTGAGCCCTCGATGGTGGCCGGCGATTCGTGGTGGTCGATGATGCAGGTCGTTCCGCGTTCTAGCGCCTCGAGGGCGCCGAGCTTGGCCGACCACTCGATCGCGTCGAGGTCGAGCGCCATGTCCAAGCGCCACCAGACCAGCTCGAGGATGTCCAGGAACGAACCCGGTGTCCGCGGTGGTGGGGGCATACCCCTGGCGAGCGCGGAGTAGAGGTGGTGGTGAGCGCAGACCAGGCCATGGGTTTGATTCGGGCCGAGCCCCGTCACTGCCATGCGGTGGCTCGTTCGCGGTTCGCGTCGTTGGACATCGGCAACTCGGTTCGCCAGATCCCGTCGTGATCGTGCATGGCCGCCGCTACGGCGCCGGCGGTCGGCACCAGGCCGATTTCACCTACACCTTTGACCCCATAGGGCGAGCCGGGCTGGGCGCACTCGACCAGTATCACCTCCATCGGAGGGACGTCCTTCGGTCGAATGATGTCGAGGCTCCGCAGCGTCGTGTTCGTCGGGGTGCCGAGCTCATCACACGGAAACCCTTCGCTCAGCGCATAACCCAGGCCCATGTGGACTGCGCCTTCGATCTGGCCTTCACAAAGCGTCGGGTTGACGGCTCGGCCCACGTCGTGGGCAGCCAGTACATGGTCGACCTCTCCCGACTCCGCATCGAGCGTGACTAGCTGGGCGGCATACCCGAACGTCGAGTGGATGATGGGGTTCTCGAGGCCTTCCGACAACGAGTTCGTCCAGTCGACTCGGTATTCACCTTCGTAGTCCACCTCGGTTTGGCAGCCGTCGGCCAGCGCGTTCCGGCACGCGTCTTGTACCGACCCGGCACCCATCAGGGTTCCCCGGCTTCCGGTTGTCTGGCCGGCCCCCAACTCGCGGGTGGTGTCGACGATTACGTCGATGCGATCGGGGTCGATGCCGAGTTCTTCGACGGCCACCTGCAACGCGACCGTGTGCACTCCTTGACCCATTTCGGTCCAGCAGTGCCGGACCTCCACCCTGCCGTCGCTGCGGAATCTGACGACGGCTCGAGCCAACTCCTTGAAACCGTTACCCAGGCCCGAGTTCTTCAGGCCCAGCCCGAGCCCAACCGGCTTGCCGGCAGCGACAGCGTCGTCGTAGGCGGTCTTGACGGCGTCGAGGCAGGCGCGGGCTCCCAGCGCGCCGTCATCCATTATCTGTCCCGGCCCCCACACAGAGCCGGGAGCTACAACGTTTCGATCGCGAATCTCCCAGCCCGAGATGCCGGCAGCGTCTGCCAGACGGTCCATCACGCCTTCCATCGCGAACTGAGCCTGATTGGCGCCGAAACCTCGGAAGGCGCCACATACCGAGTTGTTTGTCCGAGCGGCGATCGCTTCGCCGTCGCTATTGGGCACTACATATGGCCCCGATGCGTGCCCGGCAGCCCGCTCCAGGACCTTCATTCCGACCGACGCATAAGGGCCGGAATCGCCGATCATCCGAATGTGCAGTGCTTGTAGCACGCCCTTTGCGTCACAACCGGCTTCGTAGCGCAGCCGGATCGGATGGCGTTTGGTGTGAACGAGAAACGACTCTTCACGCGAAAACGTCGTTTTGACGGGTCGCTCGAGCAACCATGCGGCCAGCGCTGTCTGCGCCTGGTTCGACATGTCTTCCTTGCCGCCGAATGCGCCTCCGTTGGAAACCAGTTCGACTGTGACCCGTGAGGGCTCCACATCGAGAACTCGGGCGATGTCGTCGCGGTCGTCCCAGATTCCTTGCCCTCCGCTGTACACCTGAAGCGTCTGGTTTTCGGCGTCGGGGACTGCCAGGGTCGATTCCGGTTCGAGGAAAGCGTGATCGATGCGCTGGGTCTGGAAGGTCTCGCTCACTACATGGGTACTCGCCGCCAGTGCAGCCTCGGGGTCGCCGCGGCGGTATTGGCTGGTGGACAACACATTGCCATCGAGGCCCCACACAGCGTCCTCATCCGAGTCGACCGCCGCCGCGGGGTCGGTCATGGGCTCCAGTACTCGGTACTCGACTTCCACAAGAGCGGCGGCCGCACGCGCAGTGTCGCGGTCCGATGCCACCACAATGGCGAGGACATCACCGAGGTAGCTGGTGCGGCCACCAACTGGGATGAAGACCGGCCAGTCCTTGGTGATGATGCCCACGCGGATCTCGCCGGGCACGTCAGCGGCGGTGAACACAGCTTCGACACCTTCGACGGATTCGGCCTTTGCAGTGTCGATCTTCACGATGTCGGCCCTGGCGTGGTCGCTCAGTCTGAATGCGCCGTGCAAGAGGCCGTCTGGTCGCATGTCGTCGATGAACAGGCGCGATCCGATGGCGAGCTCCTCGCCCTCGTACTTCGTGCCGCTGCTTCCCACTCCTGTAGAGGGGACGACGTCTGGGATGTTGTCTGTGGCAAGAGCTTCGACAGCGTCGAGGATCTTCACGTACCCGGTACACCTGCAGAGGTGGGCGCCAAGGTGTCGGGCGGCTTCTTCCCGTTTGAGGTCGGCACCCTTCTTGTCGATGAGCGCCTTGGTCCGCACAACGATGCCCGGAGTGCAGAAGCCGCACTGGAGGGCGCCACAGGCCGCGAAGGCCTTGGCCATCCGGTCTACTTCGGCTTGGTCCATCCCTTCGAGGGTCGTGACCGACTTGCCTTCGATCTTTTCCATCGGCGTCTGGCAGGAAACACGGGCCTTGCCTTCGATCAGCACCGTGCAACAACCGCATTGGCCTGTGGGGGAGCATCCGTCTTTGGGCGAGATGACATCGAGTTCCTCGCGCAATGCACTCAGCAGGTGGGAATGAGATCCAGCGATCGTGACCGGTGTGCCGTTCAATTCGAAGCTGGTCATGATGACCCCCTGCTTTCCGGCGGTTCCTGCGCGCCCACCTGTTCGGTTATTGGCCCGTACACCTCGGGCCTGCGGTAGCGCTCGAATTCGAAGAGGGTGTTCTTGTAGTTGGCACACATGTCCAAGTCGATGTCAGCGATGGTGAGCTCGTCGCCGTTGGTTGCCGCCAGAGCGACGATCCGGCCGCTGGGAGCTATGACGCAGCTCTCGGCCAACGAGTCGACGCCCTCCTCGACGCCACCTTTGGCCGTGCCGATCACATAACACCCGTTCTGGTAGGCGCCTGCCTGCATCACCAGGTGGTTGTGGAATGAAGCCAGCGTGTTCTGGGTGGGGTCCGGTGCGTAGTGGATGGGGGTGTTGTAGCCGATGAGGACCAGCTCCGCGCCGCCCAGGGCCAACACCCGGTAGGTCTCGGACCAACGTCGATCGTTGCACGTCGCCATACCCACGATGCCATCGAACGCCCTAAAGGTGGGAAAGCTGTCGCCGGGTTCGAAGTACCGCCGCTCGAGGTGCTGGAACTCCCTCCAGGGCTCGTGCTCTCGGTGGCCGGGAAGGTGCACCTTCCTGTAGCGGCCGACAACGCTGCCGTCGCGCTCCACAAGGATCTGCGTGTTGAATCGGTGACCGTCCTCGGTCAGTTCGGCATAACCGAGCGAGAAGCCGACACCTGATTCCCGTGCCAGGTCGAAGAGCGGCTTTACTTCGGGGCTGGGCATCTCTCGTTCATAGAAGTCGTCGAGGTTGAGGTCGTCCTCGCCCTCCACGTACCAGCGAGGGAAAAACGTTGTCAGGGCCAACTCTGGGTAGACGACCAGATCGACACCGGCTCCAGCAGCGTTGTCGAGCAACGCGAGCATCCGGTCGACAACCTCGGCCCGTGATTCGTGGCGGCTTATCGGTCCGAGTTGCCCATTGGCGACACGCAGCGGGCGGCCTTGTCCCGCGCTCAGCGGGCCCTGGGCTGCGGCGTCGGGGTCGACTACTGGTCCGGACATGTCTCCTCCTCGGCCAACCGCAGAATGGTGTGCAGCAAGACATTGGCGCCGGCTTCGATGTCGGCAGGTTCGGTGTGTTCTGCCGGGTTGTGGGACAACCCCCCCACGCTGGGTGTGAAGATCATGGCGGTAGGGCACAGTCGGGCGAACATTTGCGCATCGTGACCAGCCCCTGACGGCATGCGGCGTACTCGGTGGTGCAGGCCCTTGGCAGCGTTTTCGACCATGTCGACGAGCCTCTCGTCGAACTCAACAGGTTCGAATCGTGCCAACACCCTGCGCTCGATCGTCACACCCTCCTCGGTGGCCAGACCGTCGCAGTATCGCCCGAGCTGGCGCTCAGCTTCGACGAGAGTCGCGTCGTCGGTGTTCCGGAGATCCACCGTCATCGTGGCGCCCCCGGCAACGACGTTCACCAGATTCGGGTGCAGGTCGATTGCTCCGACCGTACCGACCTGGCTCCCGCCGATCTTGACGGCAAGGTCGCGTACGAACGATGCAATGCGGGCAGCCACATAACCCGCGTCACATCGGAGGTCCATTGGCGTGGTGCCAGCGTGGTTCGATTGGCCGGCAATCGTGACTTCGGTCCAGCTGATCCCCTGCACGCTCTCGACCGCACCGATCGTTGTCCCAGTGGCCTCCAATACAGGCCCCTGTTCGATGTGGAGTTCGATATAGGCGTAGGGCGCGGGCCCCGGGCACGGCGACGGTCCTCGATACCCGATGCGGTCCAGTTCGTCGCCCAGGATGGCGCCGTCCACCCCCTCGATGTCGAGAGCTTCCTCGACGCTCATGCCGCCCACGTAGACCAGGCTTCCGAGCATGTCGGGAGCGAAGCGGGCGCCCTCCTCATCGGTGAAGAACGCCACCGCGATCGGTCGGCGCGGCGAGATGCCCGCCCTCGCCAACGTTTCGACTACCTCGATCCCGCCCAAGACCCCGAGATTGCCGTCGTAACGGCCGCCGGTCGCGACGGTGTCGATGTGTGAGCCGGTCATGACTGGTGCCAGCGAGGCGTCGGTCTTGGCGCCTCTCCACGTACCCGTCACGTTGCCGATCGCGTCGATCGTGATTTCCATACCGAGGTCGGCCATCCACGTCCGGACCAGGTCGCGTCCAGCGCGGTCCTCGTCGGTGAGAGCCAAACGCGAAGAACCCAAGGTCCCTTCGATGGCGCCTATCGCGGCCAACTCTCCCAGCCGATCAAGCAGGCGCGAAACGTTCACCCGGAGGTCGTCCACGATCCTCGAACTCTACATTTCTCCGGCTACGACGGCGAGAGCGCCGCTGTATGTCAGCTCGCCGAACGACGGCTCAAGGCCAGATCCCGCGTTGTTCGTAGACGGCCATCAGGCGGCGCAGCGCTACCACGTAGCACGCTTCGCGACGAGAACACCCGAACTCGAGCTGGACCGAAGCGATCTTGTCGGCGGCCGCCCACAGCCTGTCCATGAGGCCGCGATCCACTCGGTCGAGCGTCCATTGCTCGGCGGTCCGGTTCTGTAACCACTCGAAGTAGGACACGACCACACCTCCGGCGTTCACCAGCACGTCGGGCAGTATCTCCACCCCGCGGTCTGTGAGGATCTCCTCGGCTGCCGTTGTGGTGGGACCGTTGGCGGCCTCGACGACAAGCCTTGCGTCCAGACGTTGCGCGACCTCGGAGGTGATCTGGGCCTCGAGAGCGGCAGGGCAGCAGAGGTCAACCTTTACGCCCCAGAACTCCTCGGGACTGATCGCGGTGGCCTTGGGGTAACCCTCGATGCTGCCTGTGTCCTCGACCCAGTGCGACAGGTCGAAGGCATCGATGCCGGCCTCGTCGACGATGGCTCCGGTGTGATCCGACACTGCCTTGATACGCGTGCCGTGCACGTCGAGCAGCCGTCCGAGGTTGCCTCCGACGTTCCCCCAGCCTTGGATCGAAGCCGTCATCCCGTCGAGGCTGAAACCTTGCTCGTCCGCCCAGTGCTGGAGAGTGAACAAGGCCCCTTGCCCTGTCGCTTTCTCGCGTCCTAGCGAGCCGCCGCACTCAACTGTCTTGCCCGTGACGACGCGCTTGGCCGAGGTCGTGTCGTTGGTTCCGGCGGCGTATGTGTCCATCATCCACACCATCACCTGAGCGTTCGTGCCCATGTCGGGTGCCGGGATGTCGATCTCGGGCCCGATGTTGTTTCCCAGCGCATAGGTGAAACGCCTGGTTACACGGGCCAGCTCGGCGTTGCTCATCGACCGAGGGTCGCACGCCACACCGCCCTTGCCGCCACCGAATGGGACGTCGCAGAGCGCTGTCTTCCAGGTCATCCAGGCTGCGAGCGCCTTGACCTCGTCGAGGTCAACTGATGGGTGGTATCGAACACCACCCTTGTAAGGGCCAAGCGTGTTGTTGTGCTGGATGCGGTAACCGCGGAACACCTCGTAGCTGCCGTCGTCCATCTTCACCGGGAAGTTGACGATGATCTCATTCTGTGGCTGAGACAACAGCGCCCTATGCGTCTCGTCCAGATCTATCAGGTCGCTGGCACGGTGAAACTGAGCCATCGCCGTTGAGAACAGTCCGCCATGGCGGTGCTCGTTCATGCCTGCTCCGATCGGCTCGAACTGCCTGCAGATGAGGATTGCAGACCATGTCGCACTCGCGATGGGGTCAGCGGAAAGGCATCGAACCAGACCCCGGTGGCGTCGTGGAGTGCAGCCACTACTGCCGGTGCGTAAGGCATGAACGGCATTTCTGCCATTCCCCGAACACCGAACGGTCCACGGGGGTCGGGGATCTCCAGCAAGACTGATCGAACTTGTTCGGGGATATCGCCGATGCCTGGGATCAGGTAGCCGCTGAACCTCGGGTTCAGGATCCTTCCGTCGACCACCTGAAGGTTCTCTGACAAGGCATAACCGTGCGCCTGAACTACTGCTCCCTCGACCTGGCCGATGACAAGATCGCGGTTGATCACCCGGCCGACATCGACTGCGCAGACGACGTCGTGCACCACAATGTGGCCGGTCTCCACGTCGACGGACAGGTCCACCACCTCGGCGACATAGCCGTAGGCGAAGTTCGGCGTTGTCGGTGCACCGTCGGGATCAAGTGGTTCGGTTGGTGGTGGGACGTAGCGGAACTGACCTTGGGCGGGACGCTCGCCTTCGAGCCATGCCTTCTCGGCTTCTTCGGCTGCACCCAGGATCGCGTTGCCGGTCATCCACGACAGCCTCGAGGCCGAGGCCGAGCCCGAGTCGCCGGTTGTCGCGGTATCAGAGAAGGTGGCGTCGATGTCGGCGACCCGGAGGCCGGTCGCCTCGGCGGCCATCTGGAGGAAAGCCGTGTGAGCACCTTGGCCGACGTCGGCACCAGCGAGGAACAACTCGGCGCCATCGGGGCTCGCGCCGTCGCCGGTCAGGACGATCGTGGCTTCGGACTGTTCGGGTGCCCCGAACGAGAATCCGATGTTCTTGTAGGCGCACGCGAACCCCCGACCCCGGCGAACGGTGGTGGTTGCCGGCGGCAACGACGCGAAGGGCATCATCGGACCAGCAGCGGGTGCCGGCTGACTCCACTGCGCGTGCTCGGCGCAGGCCTCGACTACCTCGGGCATGCTCACGCCGGCCGGCATCTCGGTACTGGTGATCCCGATGGATCCCTCGTGGTACACGTTTCGGCGGCGGAGTTCGACAGGGTCGATTCCGGTTGCCTCGGCCAGGCGATTCATCTGCATCTCGGAAGCGAAACAGCCTTGGGGCCCACCGAAACCGCGGAATGCTCCGCCCGGTACCGAGTTGGTGTACACCGTCCAGGAGTCGATGCGCGCGTTGGGCACGTTGTACGGCCCCGCCACGGTCAGGTGGAGGTTCCCGAGGACCTTGTTGGAGGTGTAGTTGTACGCGCCCGCATCGAGGTGTGAATCGGCCTCGACGGCGAGGATGCGACCATCGGCATCGGCGGCCCATCGGGTGTGAACGCGGCCGCGGTGCCGTTTGTGGTGGCCGACTATCGATTCCTCCCGGCTCCAGACGCATTTGACCGGACGGTCGATTCCGTCGTCATGGAGTCGCTTGGCGGCCAACGCCATGACGATTTGGAGGCTCATGTCCTCCTTGCCCCCGAAAGCACCGCCGATGGCGCGGTAGATGATTCTGACCTGGTCGAGGGGAAGGTCGAGAGCGTGGGCGACCTGTTCTTGGTCTTCGTGGGTCCACTGGCCTCCGGTCTCGACGGTGACCCTTCCTTCGGGGTCGATGTAGGCGACGGCGGCTTCGGTTTGGAGGAAGGCGTGTTCTTGGTAGGGGAGTTCATAGGTACCTTCGACGACGAAGGCAGCGCCAGCGAACGCCGGGTCCACGTCGCCCTTGCGGATGACCATGTGGGTGTAGGCGTTCGAGTCGATCCCGTCCTCGGGATGGATCAGGGGGGCTCCGTCGGCAAGCGCCGAGTCGATGTCGGCAACCACGGGTAGCTGCTCCCACTCCGCAGTGATGAGCTGGGCGCCTTCCTGGGCTATCGCTACTGACTCGGCCACGACGACAGCGAGGTGGTCGGCTTCCCAACGCGACACATCACTGGGGACCGGTGACTTGGCGGTTGTTTCTGTGCCGATCAACACCGGTTGATCGAACTTGGTCAGTCCGTACTCGTTCACCGGCACATCGGCGGATGTGATGACCGCGACCACCCCTGGCAGGTTTCGAGCCTGGTCGGTGTCAAGGGTCAGGAGTCGCGCGTGGACCTGATCGGTGAATACGACAACCGCGTGCAGGGTGTCTCGCAGGTCGAGATCGTCGGCGTAGGTGGCGTCGCCGATCACCTTCCCGAAAGCATCGGGTTTGGGTATGGAGTCCCCCAACGTCATCGGTCGGTCACCTGATGGAATGCTGCCTCGATGTTGTAGTAACCGGTGCAACGGCAGAGGTTGCCCGACAACCCCAACTTGAGGTCGGCGTCGCCCGAGGTGGGGGCTTCACCAAGCAGTGCTGCGCCGGCCATCAAGAAGCCGGGAATGCAGTAGCCGCACTGGACCGCAGCCCGATCGATGAAGGCCTGCTGGATCGGATGAAGAGATTCGTTGGCTAGGCCCTCGATCGTTGTGATCCGGGCCTCGTGAGCTCGTGAAGCCGGCACGAGGCAGCTGAGCACAGCGACTCCATCGAGGTGAACTGTGCAGGCACCACACTCACCCTCGGCGCAACCTTCCTTGGTGCCGGTGAGTTGGGCCTGCTCACGCAACCAATCCAGTAGAGACCCCGAGGTCCAGCTCGCAGTGACCGGCTGTTTGTTGACCGTCGACTCGATGGCGGTTTGGTCGCCCAGCTCGACTCGGGTTCCGTCGGCTGCGACAGTTGGTCCGCCCAGAGTGACGACATGTTCGGGGTGGGCTGATCCCTGCAGGTCCTGGGCTATGGCATTCAACGCACGGCGCACGAGTACGGGCACCAGCTCGTGCCGGTATGCGGCGGGTGCACGCAGGTCATCGATGGGCGTGACCGCATCGGCCGCGAGTTGGCATGCCTCCGCGATGGCTGCGTCTTCCAACATGGTGCCGACCAGCGCTGCTTCGGCGCTGCCGACTCTGACGATGGTGGGCGCGACGCTGCCCAGTGCGATCGCCGCGCTCGAGACCAACCCGCTCTCGTCGAAGTCGCAGCGTGCTCCAAGGTGGACAACTGAGATTGCCTGGGCGCGTCTCAGTCCGAGTTTCACGAACACCGAACGGGTGCCGGTTGGGGATACAGGAAACGAGATGTCGGTCAACACCTCGTTTGGCGCCATTGTGGTGCGGCGCACCCCGGTGTGGAAGTCGCCAAGGTCGACAACGCGGTCGCCTGACACCGACGTCAGAGTCACCTGTGCATCCAATGCGCGTAGGGCGCTGATGGTGTCGTTTGCCGGGCTCGCCGTGATGACGTTGCCCGCAACCGTGGCTCGGTTCCTCAGTGCCGGTGACCCGACCTCGAGGCACGCTTGGGCCAGGGCCAACCCGTGGACTCGAACGGATTCGTCAGTAGCGCATTGATTGTGGGTGACCAATGGGCCGAGATGAACTCGGCCTTCGGTCACTCGGATCGTGTCGAGGCCGTGGATCCTCGTCAGGTCCACGAGTACTTCCACGGGCGCGGCAACCCGACGATCCATCTCGATCAACAGGTCTGTCCCACCTGCGATGAGCCGGGCCCTACTGCCGAGGCGATCGACCACGTCGACAGCCTCAGTCAATGACGACGGGGCCAGGTACGCGTCGGATCTGATTGGTGGCAGTTGCACCTCGTGCACCGTGGCTCACCTCCGGTTGGTCAGCCAGAAGAGCATGACGGGTGGCGCGCCGAAGAGCAACAATGCAACAACATCGACAGGTTCGATCTGGCGAGCGTGCTGATCCTGGGATCGCCCCGGATGGGTGAGCAGCGCAAGCCCGTGCGGCTAACCGAGACTGTCAGGCGTCGAGGACAGCCTTGGATCCATCGGCTTGATCGACAATCGGAGGTTCAGTGGACCACGGAAAGTTGATCCACTGGTCTGTTCGTTTCCAGACGTATTCGCATTTGATTATCGACGGGGACTTCTCGAACAGGACCGCACTCCGGACGTTCGCCACCTCACCCTGGCAGAAGTCGTGGACATAGGCCAGGGTTGCTCCGGTGTCGGCAACATCGTCGGTAATGAGAACGTTTGAATCCCTCAGGTCTACCGAGTCGAGGTACGGGGGCAACACGATTGGTACATCGAGGCGCTCGTCAACTCCGGTGTAGTACTCCACGTTCATCACATAGAGGTTCTTGACCGAGAGCGCGTACCCCAAGGACCCCGCGACGAACAGTCCTCCGCGTGCGATTGCCAGGATTATCTCCGGTCGGTAGCCGTCGTCGGCAACCATCTGAGCCAACTCTCGAACGGCGGCGCCATAACGCGGCCAATCCAACACTTCGCGTTCTTCGGACACCCGCTACCTCCAACGTTCCCGACGGCTGCAACCTACCTGCTCCTGGTGACGAATATGAGGCATCCGACCCGAGTTCTCGGAGCGGAGCGCCAGGGCGTCACACGTACGAAACCAAGAGATGAGGCACGAGACTGATTTCGAGGCCAAAATAGTCCTCTAACCACCGACCCCATCACCCGCGCACCGCCGGTCATGGGCTCGAACTCGGAGGTAATCGTGCACGTTCTGTTAGCTGACGCCCTGGACGAAGCGGCCGTCAAGGCCCTCGAAGATGCCGGTCACACAGTCGACGCGCAAGGCCAGCTCACTGCCGACGACCTGGCGACCGAACTCGGAGGTGTCGATGCCTTGGTCGTTCGCAGCACCAAGGTGATACCCGAAGCGCTCGAAGCAGCCGATCAGCTGGCACTTGTAGTCCGCGCCGGTGCGGGCACAGAGAATATCGACATGAAAGCCGCGTCGGGCCGGGGGGTGCACGTCTGCAACGTTCCGGGCCGCAACGCCGTCGCGGTGGCCGAGCTGACCCTCGGTCTGTTGTTGGCCGTCGACCGCCACATCGCGGCCGCCACCGCCGATCTCCAGGCCGGCAAATGGAACAAGCGCGCCTACTCGAAGGCCGACGGGTTGATGGGCAGGACGATTGGGATCGTCGGCCTCGGCGAGATCGGAATGGCGGTGGCCGAGAGAGCCAAGGCTTTTGGCTTGACCGTCGTCGGGCTCCGGAAGCCCGGGCGGTCAGCGGCGACCGAGGCGCGGCTTCGCGCGATCGGAATTCGGCTGGTCGATTCACTCGAGGAACTCGTGTCGGCCAGCGACATCGTCACCCTCCACGTTCCGGGTGGCCCCGAAACCAAGGGTTTGTTCGATGCAGAGCTCATCTCGCAGCTCCGCGATGGTGCGATCCTGTTGAACACGAGTCGGGGCGATTGCGTCGATGAGACCGCGTTGATCGCAGCCATGGACAACCGCGGAATCCGGGTCGGTCTCGACGTCTTTTGTGATGAACCCTCAGGCGGTGAAGCGGAAGTGAAGTCGGACCTGGCTGGTCATGAGTCGGTCGTCGGCACGCACCACATCGGTGCATCCACGAGACAAGCGCAGCTCGCCATCGCTGCGGGGGTGGTCGAAACGATCGAAGCCTTTTCGACCGGCACGCCGGTCAACTGTGTGAATCTTGCGTCGCGTGGTACAGGCTCCTGCAGTCTGATGATCCGCCACTACGACCGGGTCGGGGTCCTCGCAGCCATCTTCGGCGTGCTGCGCAGTGGCGGGCTGAACGTCCAGCACATGGAGAATCGAGTCTTCGAGGGCCGCGCCGCGGCAGTCGCCGTGATCGAGGTGTCGGAGGGCTTCACCGATGAGTTCAAGGAGCAGCTCGAGGCTCTCGATGATGTGATCGGCGTTGGCGTAGTCCGGCGGGACGAGACGCCATGACACCGCTGGTACGGAGGGTCGCTACCCGTCTGGTCAAACCGGAGTGGGCGGAACGGGTGGTTTCCCCGGCCTACGACGCGATGCGGCCCGAACAACGAGCTCAACTGATGGCCGAGGACCCCTACGTGTTCCTTCACGTCACTCGTTCGCCCGGCGACGCCTCCGGGATCAGTGTCGAGGGCGACGTGACCGAACTCAATGCCGCAGCGCTCGAATGGCTGCTCTCCGAGGGTGTGTTCACCGACGTCCAGTCGCCCGCCTTGTACCTCTATCGTCTGCGGCGGGGTGACCACGAACAGGTCGGGGTGGTTGCCGACGTCCACCTGTCAGGCGTCGAGACTGGGTTGATCGGACCCCACGAACGTGTTCAGCCACATCGTGCCGTCCATCTTGCCGACCACCTGAGCCGGGTTGCCGTGCATTCGTCACCGGTCGCCTTCGGTTATGACGACGTTCCAGAGGTCGATGTCATCGTCGAGCAGGTGATGCGCAATGAGCCAGAGTTGGATCTGGAGCGGGGCGACGGCCTGCATCAGACAGTGTGGCGAGTTCCCGACGAATACGCCGTCGAGATCGAAGAAGAGTTGTCGAAGCGACGGTTGTACATCGTCGACGGTCACCACCGAGTGGCTGCGGCCACCGAAGAGTGGGGTCGACGCGGAAATCCTGAAGACGCCGGGTTCGTGTTGGGAGCGCTGTTCCCGAACAGCCAGCTGAATGTGTGTGCCTTTCATCGCTGGGTCAAGGACCTGAACGGACACGACATCGACTCCCTGACCGAGGCCATCGCCGCCAGCGACTTCTCGGTGCTCCCGCTCAGTGCTGAAGACCCGGTAGGCCCTGAGTCGCCGGGCGAGTTCGCGATGTACGTGGGTCATCGGTGGTATCACATCAAGCCATTCCGCCGACACCCTGCTGAGTTCGACGCCACGCTGCTGCAAGACCGGATACTCGGTCCGATCCTGGGTATCGACGAAGCGTCTGCTGGTGGTCGCCTCGACTACCTTCCGGGTTCGGTTGGCCTCGAGTATCTGATGCAGCTAACCGACGAACGTGGGGGAGCGGCCTTCGCGCTTCATCCCGTATTGCTGAGTCAGCTCAAAGCCGTTGTCGACCGTGGCCAGACCCTTCCGCCGAAGTCCACGTACTTCGAGCCCAAGGTCAGATCCGGCGTCTTCATCGCCCCGCGTTGAGGGACGGGTAGGCGGTTACAGTCCCAGCGATGGCGGCAATCGAAGTAAGGGAGCTGCGCAAGCAGTATGGAGCGATCGAGGCAGTCCAGGGTGTTTCGTTCGACGTCCAGGCCGGTGAGGTCTTTGCGCTGTTGGGCCCTAACGGCGCCGGCAAGTCGACGACGGTTGAGATCCTCGAAGGCCACCGTGAGCCCACGAGTGGAACTGCCTCGGTGTTGGGCCTGGACCCGGCGGTGGCAGGGCGCGAACTCCGCGACCGCATCGGAATCGTGCTGCAGAGTTCGGGTATCGAGGACGAGCTAACCGTCCTCGAGGCCTTGGACCTGTACTCGTGTGGTTATTCGAATCCCCGAGACCCGCAGGATGTGCTGAATCTTGTCGGACTCTCGGGTGAGGGTGACCGTCGGGTCAAGAAGCTCTCGGGCGGCCAACAGCGTCGAATCGATCTGGCACTAGGTCTTGTCGGGGATCCCGAGGTCCTTTTCCTCGATGAGCCGACAACCGGATTCGATCCTGCGGCCAGACGCAAGTCCTGGGAACTCATCGCGGGGCTCAGGTCGCTGGGCACCACGATCATGTTGACCACTCACTACATGGAGGAGGCCGAGTACCTGGCCGACCGGGTGGCGGTGATCGTGGACGGCCAGATCGTGGCGGAGGGCACCCCCGATGACCTGATGGAGTCGTCGGGTCGCACTGTCGTGATGTTCAGGGTGAAGCCTGACGACTCGCTCGACGGGATTCCATTGGACGATGTCGAGCTTCGTGGCACCGAGGTTCGTGCCACCACCGATGAGCCGACGCGAACGTTGCATGAGGTGACGGGATGGGCGCTCGAGCAGGGCATCGAGCTGCTCGACCTATCCGCGAGACGACCTTCGCTCGAGGATGTGTATCTCCAGCTCGCGTATCCCGATGTCGACGATGGCGACTCGAGTCACAGTGCCGCGGCTGCGGTCGCGTCGAGCGTGTCCTCGGACGACGACCACGAAGGCGGCGGTTGATGGGCGCCTTTCCTTCGGCGGGCCGTTTGGTAACGACCCAAATGCGATATCAGCTCAAGGTGTTCTTCCGAACACCGGTGGCCGCCTTCTTCACCCTGGTGTTGCCGGTCATGATGCTCGTTTTGTTCAACGCGCTCTTCAGCGACGGTACGGTCGAGACCGACGAAGGCGAGTGGCCTTTGAGTCAGTTCTACACGGGGTCGATGGCAGCTTTTGCAGCTGTTTCGGCCACCTACACGAATCTGGCGAATACGGTCCCGATCCTTCGTGATGAAGGCGTGCTCAAGAGGTGGCGAGGCACACCACTGCCTCCGCCGGCCTATATCGCTGGGATGGTCGCGATGTCGGTCGTGGTTGCTGCGATCGGGGTCGTCATAATGTTGGTTCTTGGCGTCCTCGCGTACGACCTCGATGTCGAGGCCGTGAAGATCCCGGCGATGATCGTGACCTTTGTCGTGGGTGTCGCAGCGTTCGCGGCGCTTGGTCTGGCTTGTGCATCGTTGGTGCCAAACGCTCGGTCCGCACCGGCTGTTGCCAACGCGACGCTGTTGCCTCTCGCATTTGTGTCGAACATCTTCGTGCCGCTCGAGGACCCGCCGCGATGGGTTGAGGTCATCGGGGATTTCTTTCCCCTCAAACCTTTCGTCGTTGCGTTTCAGGACACGTTGAACCCCCTGGTGGAACCGCCCGGCTTCTCGTGGTCAAGCCTCGCGTGGGTCGCAGTGTGGGGAGCTGTCGGCACGGTGGTGGCTCTGGCGAAATTCAGGTGGGAACCCGGTACGGCCGAGCGGACCAGGCGTAGGCGCACTAGGGCGCCGGCTTGAGCACCGTGCCCGGCCAGGTCGCTGCCGGGTGCTCTGCCTTGTGAGTCAGAGCCGGTGGGGTCGTATCCTCTGATTCATGCGCGCGGAGCGGCGTACTGCGTCCCTGATACCGGTCAAGGCGTTCAGCGACGGCAAGAGCCGCCTGCAAACGGCCATGGGCGATCAGGAACGCGCGGATCTCGCCAGAGAGCTCGCCACCGGAGTGATCCGCGCGTGCGCTGACATGAACCCTCATGTGATTTGCGAAGACGACGGCATTGCGAATTGGGCCATGGGTCTCGGTGCGTCGGTGTTGAGGCCGGCAGTGTCAGGCCTCAACCGAGTGGTTCGTTTCGGCGTCGAGGCAGTCGGCCGGCATGGTTACGAGCGGGCTCTCGTTGCTCACGCCGACCTGGCCGACGCGGATGCGCTCCGGGCCGTGGCCGAACTCGACGGTGTTGTGTTGGTGCCCGATACCGAGAAGTCAGGCACGAATGTCGTGGTGGTTCCGGCACGGCTCGGATTCAGCTTCAGTTACGGCCCGAACTCGTTTGCCCGGCATTTGTCCGAAGCCGAACGGCTGGGATTGCCAGTGCACATCGTCGTGGACGAGGGATTGGCGCTCGATATCGACAACGCCGCTGATCTCGAGTTGTACCGAGCACGTCGCGCGTCGTCGGCGAGGCCACAGGGGCTGACGGTGTGATCTCCACTGATATCCCGGTTCCGGGTTCGGCCTTGGCAATCGGCGCGCATCCCGACGACATCGAGTTCGGGGCGGGCGCCACCTTGGCCAAGTGGGCCGACGCCGGTTGTCGCGTAAGCCTGTTGATCTGCACCGATGGATCCAAAGGAACCTGGGACGTTGAGGCAGATACTGCGCAGCTGGTAGCCACGCGTCAAGAAGAACAACGGGTCGCCGCCACCCAGCTCGGCGCAATTGGCGAGGTCGTGTTCATGGGCTCGGTCGACGGTGAGTTGCGCAATGGCCCGGTCGAACGCACTGAGGTCGCTACCTGTATCCGTCGCATCCGCCCCGACGTCATCCTCGGCCACGACCCTTGGAAGCGTTATCGCCTGCACCCCGATCATCGCCATGCCGGGTTTCTGACGATCGATGCCATCGTCGCAGCTCGTGATCCACATTTCCTGCCCGAGCTCGACCTTGCGCACCATCGTCCAGTTGAGCTGTTGTTGTTCGAGGCCGAGGAGATCGACCACGTCGAGACGGTCGCCGGCTATGACCGAGCCAAACTCGCGGCGCTCGAGTCACACCGCAGCCAGTTCGAGTCGACGATGAATGTGCTTGGTGATGACGCCGGCCAACTCGAGGCCTTCCGAAAACAGGAACGCGACCGCCTTGTTGCCCACGGAGACTTGATCGACGTCGATATGGGCGAGGGATTCAAACGCATCACCGAGCTCTAGAGCTCGGCGCCCCGATCAGCCGGATAACATCGCCGCCATGTCGATCACGGTCGGGGTCATCGGTGGCGGGTCCTGGGGAACAACCGTTGCCCACTTGGCCGCTCACAATGCTCCCACGATGTTGTGGTGTCGCGACCAACAAGTTGCGCAGTCGATCTCCACTGAAAACCGCAACGAGCGTTACCTGTCGGGCTTCGACCTCCATTCCGATCTGACTGCGAGCACAGATCTGGGGCATGTCGTTGCCCGATCCGACGTCGTCGTCATGGGAGTTCCATCCCAGGGTTTCCGCGAGGCAATGGAGCGTGCTTCAGAACACATCCGCCCCTGGGTTCCCATCCTGTCACTGACCAAGGGCCTCGAGCACGGGTCGAAGCTGCGAATGTCCCAAGTAGCGGAAGAAGTTGTACCCGGGCATCCGGTCGGCGCCTTGACGGGCCCCAACCTGGCAAAGGAGATCCTTGCGGGTCACGCGGCCCTCTCGGTGATCGCGATGCAGGACACCAATGTCGCCGAACGACTTCAAGCGGTTTTTGCGACGCGTTCGTTCGGCGTGTACCTCAACCACGATGTGGTGGGCTGCGAGCTGGGCGGGGCCCTGAAGAACGTCATCGCCGTTGCTTCGGGGATGGCCGATGGTTTGGGCACCGGCGACAACACCAGAGCAGCGATCATCACTCGGGGGCTCGCCGAGCTGACTCGGCTCGGTGTCGCGATGGGAGGGGAACCCGAAACGCTCGCCGGTTTGGCCGGGATGGGCGACCTCATGGCCACGTGCATTTCTCCGCAGAGCCGCAACCGCCACTTCGGTGAGCAGTTGGGCAGGGGCCGCACAGTCGAAGAGATTGCAGCAGACATGGATCAGGTGGCCGAAGGGGTCAAGTCTGCGCCGGTGGTCGTGGAGCTTGCGGCTGAACACTCGGTCGAGATGCCGATCGCCGAGCATGTCGCGTTGGTCGTGACCGGGCAGCTAACAGCTCAGGAAGCCTACGAGGAGTTGTTGAGCCGGCCCCGCCGATTCGAATCCGAGCCCGCTGGGTGATCAAGCCAGCCGTTATCGAAATCTGGCCATGACCGAGATAGGTGTCGTTGGGCTGGATCGAGTCTTCCAGGTCGATTCTTCGGGTGGGCTCGGAATCCTGGGCAAGTCGGTCACCGTCGACTGGTGGGTCGGCGCCGATGACCGTTGGCACATGGCATCGCAAGAGATCGCGGTCCGTCAGTCGGCCGACGAAGCCAACATCATGGCCGAGACCAGATTGCGAGTGCCGGGGGGTGACGTTGTGGGCACGGTCTTCGCTGTTCCGCATGGTGCCGAAACCATCGCCGTGATGGAGGTCGAGAACCAGACGCCTGTCCCGGTGGCACTGGCCATCGTGTTGTCTGTGGACGGTCGGCTGATGCCCGAAGGCGATGCGATCCTCGTGAACGGTCAACCTGTGTTTCGCGCCGGCAGATCAATAGCCCGTGCCGCTGTGAGCGCCGACACCAGTTCGCTCCTGGCGACAGTGGAGACGGGCCAAGCCATTCCGCCCGCCGAACTCCAGCCCGTCGACGGCAGGAACCTTGTGGCGGCCATCTTCCCGTTACCTCACACGGCCAAGATCAGCGCTGTCATGTCGATCGACCCGGTCGAATCCCTCCCCCCGCCCAGCGAGGTGCCGACAGCCGAGGCGGTCGCGAGGGGGTGGGGGAGTCACACCGGCGGTGGCGCGCGGTTGGAGGTGGCTGACCAGTTGGTAGGCCGCGCTGTTGATTCGGCGCGCCGACATCTGCTGGTCGGAGCTTTCTCGGAAGCAGGTGCGCCATTCTGGACAGAGGGTGTCGAGCCGATCACGATGCCACTGGCTGCCGTCGCTCTCGAGATGTGGGGCCATCCCCGAGAGGCTCACGAACTGTTGATCAGTGCCGTCGGCTCGGATGATCTGGCGAGGCATGCCCGCCGTGGGCCAGCCGAGACCGGTGCGTTGTTGTGGTGTATGGCCGAAACGTTGGAACGTCGCAGCGAGCCTGAACTCGAGGCCGCTCTGGTCCCATGGGTACAGGAAGCGGCAGTTGGCCTCATGAGCTGGAGGCGCAAGGAACGATCCGTTGAGGATGATGCATGGAGAGCCGTCGGCCTCGCCAGCGCCGCGTCCCTTCTCACGCGGGCCACCGATGCGGTGTACGGCCAGGACTTCGTTGATGCGTTACCCGAGTTGTTGAGCGAGCTATCGCCCCAGGAGTCTGCTCTGGCAATGGTGCTGGCAGGCCGCCGCCTGAATGAACCGTCCTCGATCAGTCCGATCGAGTGGTTGGCTACGCGGCTGGACCTGGACGACAAATCTCTCGCCGGCGTTCTGGCCCATGCTTCTCCAACCGGCGCAATCGTTTTGTCCGGGCGGCTCCAGCATCCGCTCGCCTCGGCTCTGCTTCTCATCTCGGTCCGAACTGCTGCGGTGGACGAGCCCCAAGGTGCGGGTGGTGTTGTTGCCTTGCTCCCGAGACCCGAGCAGGCCTGGTTGGGTGCCCCCATCGAGGGTCACGACATCCCCGTCTCGAGTGGGGTGGTGTCATTCGCGGTCCGGTGGCATGGCACCCGGCCGGCGCTTCTGTGGGACTTGCAAGCCGGTCAGGACCAACCGTTGCCGCCGGTTACCAGCCCGGCGTTGGATCCTGACTGGCGAGACGAGCGTCCGCGAGCCGAGGCCCTGTTGGCTGAATCTCCCGACGTCGAGCTGATGGAGCGACCGCACCGCGGGTCCGGTCCAGGCCGAAGGCTCGACGCCACAGACGACCCGCAATCGTTCGACTGACCACCCGGAGTTGGTCGGCGACTTCGAGGGGTTCACGGCACCGGTCCAGGATGAAGACCGCCTAGGGTTTCGCGATGCCCAACGCTGCGAAGCTTCGCTCGGCCATCAAGACCAAATCACCGGGTCTTGCGGTCGAGAAGCGTCTATGGGAAGCAGGTAACGGCGTTGTGGTCGGTATCGACGAGGTTGGCAAGGGAGCATGGGCAGGTCCACTCACCCTCGGCGCAGCCGTTGTTCCGAAGGACCGGCGGGTATACAAGATTCGCGATTCGAAGATGCTCACCGAACCCGAGCGTGAGGGATTGTTCGACCGGATCGGGGACTGGTGTGATGGCTGGGCGGTTGGCCACGCCAGCCATGCCGAGTGTGACGAGTTGGGCATGTCGGCCGCTCAGCGGTTGGCAGCATCGCGGGCACTCGAGGCGCTCGGTTTGTCGGTGGACCACGTTCTGGTTGATGGCAAATGGGACTTCGTCGACGGCTATGAGACCACTCGAATCGTTCGAGGCGATGCGAGCTGTCTGTCCATCGCAACGGCGTCGGTGCTGGCGAAGGTCACCCGCGACCGGATGATGCGAGACCTTGCCCGGTCATTCCCGGCCTACGTGTTCGACCAGAACAAGGGATATCCGTGCCCCAGGCACAAAGCAGCTCTTCAGGTGCAGGGCCCGAGCCCGGTTCACCGCAAGTCGTGGGCATTCATGGACTCACTGAGTTTCACCAGCACCACCCGGTTCCAGCGGCCAACACCACAACAAGTTCTGTTCTGATGCGATCATTGTCGACCAGGTCGCGCCTCTTGTTGCCTCTGGTCGTCTGGACGTTGTTCGTCTGGGTCTCTCGTTTGCGCAACATCTGGTCCGACGATGAACTGTCTGACACCGGGCAGATCATTCGGACCGTCGTTGCGGTCATCTTCGTTGCCTTCGCGGCGGCGACCGGAGTTCGGCTTTGGCAGCTTCGTGGGCGGGCGCTCGAAACCGTTGACCGCTGGTTGATATGGGCGTTCATAGTTTGGACGATCGGGTTCTGGTTGGTCCGTGGAGTAGGAATCATTCTCGATGACCACCCCATTGGATTCACCGTCGTTCATTCCGTCCTGATGGCGATTTCCATCAGCCTGGCGGTTGTTGGGTCGAGAGCGGTCTCTGATCGGTCCATCTCGTCAACGTTGGCGACGGCCCGGTAGTCTCGTCGGCGTCATGGGACAGCCGGTCACAGTTGTGCAGAAGGCGAGTTCGAGACCTGGCGTTGTCAGGTTCGAGATAAACCGATCCATCACAGGCATGGGCCACGAGCGTTATCGTGCCGAGGACCCCATTTCGGGTGACCGCCCCCCGGATGTCTTGGCGAGAACGTTGTTCGAACAGGGCGGGGTCGATGGAATACACATCAACTCCAACGTGATCACGATCGATCTCGGCAAGGGCAGCGACGCTTCCTCGCTCAAGACTCTCATCGAGGAAATGTTCATCTACTACGGCGCCGGTGTAGAAGTTCCCAGCTTCCCCCAAGAAGACGCCTGAAGCCGTTCCCAGGGCGGCCATAGTCTCTTCCATCACGCCGGGTGGGGTGATTCCTGTCTCCGTTTGCAGAGATCGAACATACGTTCGATAATTGGAGAATGGGAGCAGGGGCAGAATCAAAGACAGATGAACGTCGAGCTTCATTGGGCAGCATCAGCGATCGAGTGGCGCCGTTGGTTCTGGCAGAAGAACGACGATTTGTCGTTTCGCCGGCGCTTGATCATTTACTGCCCGATGGTTTGAAACAAGGGAGTGTGGTGGGCACCGATGGTGTGGCTGCCTTGTCACTCGGTCTTGCTGTGGCTGCTGGACCGGTGGAGTCGGGGTCCTGGGTGGCCACCATCGGCTGTGATGAGCTCAACGCAGTAGCAGCAGAGCAGGCGGGTGTGAATCTGCACCGGATGATTCTGGTTGCCCAACCCCCAAGGGACAATTGGGGCTCAGTGGCTGCGGCGTTGATCGATGCGTTCGACGTGATCCTGATTTCTGGCCGTTATCCGATCCGAAGTCGTGATGCCAGTCGTCTCACTGCAAGAGTCAGGGAACGGGGAGGGGTCATCATCGATGTAGCCAACAGTTGGCCAGTCGTCCATGACCTGGTCATGCGGGGTGTCGATCAGAGATGGCTGGGTCTGGGAAACGGCCATGGGGCCATCTCGGCCCGTGAGGTTGTTGTTGAAGTATCGGGCCGTCGTGGGGTGCAGCCACGAGAGGGGTCTTTGTGGTTGCCAGGACCACAACTGATCCCAGAAGCCGCGGAACCCGAATCCTTTGCAGGTGCCGACGTCGAGCAGTTGGTTCACCCCCCGGGTGGCAACACCGGTGCCAGTGAAGCTGGAGAGGGTGGAGGC
>JBPCTU010000462.1:0-5595 GCA_051011515.1 Acidimicrobiales bacterium | reverse complement strand
ACCCCGATGCCTGTACCTGAGCCAGCCGGGACAACCCTGGCCGTCGGAGCTACCGCGGTCAGGATTCAGATTGATGATGTCGCCGTACGCGATGCCTTCGACGTGGCGTTCTCGAGCCTGGCATCGGAAGGCGAACCCGAACACGAAGCGACGATCACGCCTACCGACCACGGCTTCGCTCTACGGATAGACGGCGAAGACGCCTACAGCGGGAGCGACGCTTCGAACGTGGTCGACGTCTTCGTGAGCTGGTGCAACCGAGAGGCCATCGAGTCACGGATCGACGCCGTGAACCTTCACGCTGCGGGGGTCGTGGCCCCAGGGACCGATCGGGCGGTCGTCATCCCGGCCGCACCGGGCAGCGGCAAAACAACCACCGCTGCGATCGCGTGCGGCCAAGGGTGGGGTTATCTGTCCGACGAGATGGTCAGCGTCGAATCCGATGGCACGCTGGCCGGATATGCCAAGCCGCTCACGTTCAAGACCGGCACGAAGGATCTGATCGACTCGGTCGACTACGGCCGTTGGGACCTCAGCAGCCGCCAGAACCGGTGGTACCTTCCGGCCTCGTATCTGGGCGGGTACGTGGTAGACACGGCGGTCGCCCACGCTCTGGTCTTCGTTTCCTACGAACCCGACAAGCCGACTGACGCCAGCGAGCTCGGCCCCGCTGAGGCCGCCCTCGAACTGGTAACGAACTGTCAGGACTTGCTCGACGACCAAGGCAACGCCTTGACCGTGCTGGCGACCCTGGCGTCCAACACCCACGCCTATCGGCTCGACCAGTCCAACACCGATGCTGTGATGGAGGTCTTGGACAACGTCGCCGACGCGCCGCCTGTGAAACCGTCGCCGGTTACGCCACTGACCCGGTCGACTCCGGGAAGCGACGTTGTGGGGCCCTGCATCAACGAGGACGTCGTCGGAGCAGTGGTGGCCGATGGGGTCATCATCCACCGGCCGTCAACACGAGGAATAGCGCTGCTCGACCCGCTCGCAGGTGCCATCTGGCAGCTGCTCGACGGATCGACCACCGAGGCTGGTCTGGTTCAGGAGCTGGCCGAGGCTTTCGACCACCCTCGCGAGGAGATCGAGGCCGATGTATTCGCTCTGCTGGACCAGTTGCGGACCAACGAGTTCTTGAGCGACGCAGGTGTCGCCGACTGAGCGCAGTAAGACCTCAGCTCGGCTAGGTGTCAGGCAGAACGTCTAGTTGGACGAGACGCCGGCACGCGCAGCTCGACTCGCCACTGCAGGATCGACGACCTCGGGAGGTGGCTCGTTGTCCGAACGCTCGTAGTACGTCCCGTAGCGGTACTTGTAGTAGTAGCGGCCCCGGCCGAAGCCCGACGATCCTGTCAGCACAACCCCTGCGAGGTTGGCGCGGTGCCGCTCGAGCAGCTCTACGGTCTCATGCGCACCCTCGCGGTCGGTCTTGCCCTCGCGAGCTACCAGAAGGACCATGTCGCAGACCGGCAGCAGCGCCTGGGCATCGTTGGTGGCCAACAACGGCGCGGTGTCGAGCAGCACCACGTCGTAGCGGTCGCGCGCCTTGCGGATCACGTTGCGTTGGGTCTCGACGATGGTGGTGGGGTTGGGACTCGACGAGTCCGCAACATCGGTGATGAGTGTGACCCCAGGAACCTCGGTCTCGACAGTCTTGCGAGCGATATGGGGCTGACCGAAGTAGTGGTGGAGCTTTGGAAGGCGATAGTCGCAGTTGACGACCAACACGTTGTAACCGGCCTCGGCAAGGACAACCGCCATGTTCGCCGTCGTGGTGGTCTTGCCCTCGCTGGGCCCGGGCGAGGTGATCATGACAACACGCATGTCGCGTGTGTCGGCATCGATGAGGTCTATGACGTCGGAGCTGAGGTCGGAATCTGGTGGCAACACTGCGTGTGCGCCTCGCCCATAACGCGGTGGCGCAAGTTCGTCCATGGAGATCGCCGTGTCTGCGGTCGCCTTGGCGAAGAGCAGAGCTGAACGGACCACGCGATAGGACTCGGTGACCACCGACCGGGGTCTGCTTGCGGCGTGTAGTTCATAGGCGCCGGCGGTTTTGCCGGAGAACTTCGGGATTTCGGCCAGAACCGGTACGCCAAAGGCCTCTTCAACCTGGGCCTTCGTGCGCAGCCGGGGATCGAGTTTGAGGTGTATGAGGATCGCCCCGATGCCGATCAACAACCCGGCGATCATGCCCATGATGGCGCCGACGGGAGGACTGGAAATCTGCTCGCCGATGTTTATGCCGCCACCACCGTCCTCGGGCACGGTCCGGCGGGTGTAGTTGTTCTCGCCTTTACGTCCCTGGCCTACGCGGGCCCCATAGGTGGACTTCGCGATCTGGTACGGCGGAATGATGTCGAGCGTCGCCATGATCGACGCCGGGACACCGTCGGTGGTTGTCCGGTCCAGGTCGGCCAGCGAGTCCTCGTAGAGAGCTGTTCGGCTCGCTCGTTCGACCTCGGTGGCAGCCAGGTCGTCGTTGAGGTCGCGGAGGTCCTGGCGGCGCTGGGCCTCGTCCACAGGATCCGGTACTTCACCGGGCGCCGGCGCTTGGGATTCCAGCACGACGATCTGGCCCTGGATGACGCTTTGTTCCTGGCCGATCTCTTCGAGCCGGATGAGGTGGCGGTCGACCTCGGCCTGAATACGGGAAACATCGGCCTCCCAGGCTGCGAGCTCACGCGAATCCAGGAAGTCGGTGAGGCCCATGGCGAACGCGTCGGACACTTCGGCCGCGCGATCGGGGTCGGTACCAACTGCGGAGATCTCTATGACGCTGACCTCGGAATCGGCGACTGTTCGCACGAGTTTGGTCAGCTCGATCTCTTCGACGTCGAAGGACTGGGCCAACTCCTCGGGCAAAGCGCCGCCAGTGACAACCAGAGCGGTCTGTTGGAGGTTGGGATGGCGACCCGACTCGGCGGCTTCGGACGTGACGATCAGCTTGTGGTTCGCCAGCCAATAGGTAGTGGTGTCAATGGGCCCGCGACTGGGGTACCAGGTCAACAAGAAGCCGGCGATGGCTCCCGCGATCATGAATGCGGCGAGCGGCTTCCAGCGGTGTCTGAGGAGCCGGAAGTAGAAGGTGGGTTCCATCCAGTTCGCGGCCTCAGGCGTTCACGGCCGCGTGGCGGGCGTGGTAGGGGTTGGTGCGATCGGTCTTGCGCTTGTCGGCCAACAGGATCAGCAGGATGCCGAAACCCAGCAGGCCGGCGCCAAACTGCACAAGAGGGCCGGTGGCGTTGGAGCCGGTTTGAGGAAGCTGCCCGCCCCCGGGGGGTTGGGCGGCCTGCACCTCGATCAACGACCCGAGGACCTCGTTCATGCAGTGCACTTCGACCATCACCGGCCCGGGCGGGATGTCGGGGACCTGGAAGTCCTGCGAGAACGTGCCATCGGCGCCCACCTGGGCGTCACCGACGTAGATGCCGTCGATATACACCGGGACGACGCCGGGCGCGGGCTGACACCCCGTTACTGCCACGTTCACGAAATCTCCTGCTTCAGGGTTGGGTGGGGTGACCACAATGGTGCCGTCCTGGTTGTATCCCGCGGGTGATGGTTGCATGGCAGAAGCGGTCTTTACGCTCACCAGCAACAGTGACACCATGGCCACCAGCATCAACGGTCTCATCTCGGTCCCAGGATCGGATCGGGGATTGGTCACGCACCACTGTCCGTGGTTACGCCCCGGACGCACCCACGAATGTAGTGCCCTATCGGCATGAAACTGCTGATGCTAAAGGTCCCGAAGGGGCCGATGTTGCTGCTGTGACTTGGGGTTTTGTGCCATGGCGCGGCGGTTCAGCCGCCCGGCGACAGCGCCAGGCTGACCTCTACGTCGGCGCTCGTGGTCACCGTCTCGGTCCACGGGCTGGACCGTCCTGCAACCTCGACCCCATCGCTGGCTGCCACCCGCAGTTCTATCTGATCCGGCAGGACGGTGGGCTGGACGGGCATCCGCAGGAAGTACCGCTCGGACAGATCCAGCGGGCCCGACAGCTCGAAAACAACGGTTACGGTCGCGCCGGGTGGGATCTCGACCAACGCAGAATATCCCCGGACGCCGAACTGCTCGAACCCCTGGAACCCGACGGACTCTCCGTCGACTGTGCCGGCTTCGAGAACCAACGGCGTGTAGACAGTTATCTCGCTGACGTTGGTTCCGCGCGGAAACCCCTGGTCGTTGTTGGTAACCACGGGTGCGGGGAGGTTCGGGTCGTCGGCCAGGTTGCTGCGACCCACGGTGACGACCGAGTCGACGCGGCCGTCGAACGCGTCGAGTGCGACGTCGTAGGAGATCTCGCGTTGGAGGAATGTGTCGATCTTGTTCTGTCCGGAGTTCTGGGTGATGACGCTCAACAGGTCGCCCTCGCTGGTGGGAAATCCGCCATCGATCCCCAGGTCGGTGAGCAACTCCTGCTCTTCGGGGTCGAGCGCTGCTATGACCAGCCGCTCCTGTTTGACGACCTCGGCGAAGATCTCGTCGAGGTCCCACGGATCGGGGAAGTCGACCTCGAGAAGACGGGTGAAAGTGGCCGCCAAAAGCTGACCCAGGAACGCGACACGGGCCTCATCGCTGGGGAACTGCTCGTACTGGCCCAACAACAAGAAGTCGAGCGCATCGTCAGCGCTCAGAGTGATCTGCGCCACCGTGATTGGACCGGTTATTTCGAGCAGCGCAACCATGACGTGGGGATCAGCGAGCAAGACGGTGTCGATGGGCGTGCCCGTCGACTCTTGGTACAACTGTGCTCCCACCGAGGCGACGTCGGGAAAGTCGGGGCTGAGGGTGATGTCGGGGAACGATGACGACGTTGCCTCCGAACCGTACCGCTCGACATATTCCATAGGTTCAACCAGCTGGAAACTGCTCTGACCAGGTGGAATACTCAGTTCATCAGCTCGGCCGACACCAACGAGTTCGACCGCTCCGGCGTTGGCTTGCAACAGCGCCCAGTTCCCCACCAGGCCAACCGTTCCGCGCAGTTCGGCTGGGGTGGCGAAGAGCACCAGGTGATTGCGCGGGCCGGACGCGCCGAACATGTCGGGTGCCAGTTGCACCGCGTCCGCGGCTCGGGTGGCCTGCTTGGAGACCTTGGCGATCTCCACCTGAGCGTCCTCGACTGCGTCGGAAAGTGGTTCGAGGAGCCAGGGAGAATCGAGCCCCTCGATTGCAGCTGTGGAGCCTTCGGCTACTTCTGCGAATTCAACAACCACCGATTCGAGAGCGCTGACTGCTTCCACGTCGATGCTGCCCGAATCGATCGTCAGCGCACTGCGATCGAGGTCTTCGAGCACGGCCAACGCAGAGTTGGCCGTATCCAGGCCTTCACCGGTGAGCGTTTGAAGAGCTGTGATCTGATGGCCGACGACCGGCACGAACCTGGAGAGACGCAACCACGGCTTGGTCACGGTGTCATCGGCCGACTCGAGCGACTCGATGGCCTGGGCGAGGATCCGTTGCGCCGACGCTTCGTTCCCGTTGCGGAACAGCTCGACGCTCCGATCGATCTGTTCAGTGGCGGCGTTCACGTCGCCTCGGGCGTCCAGGGCCGCCCACACCGACGCCCCCGAGCCCACTAG
>JBPCTU010000461.1:0-2844 GCA_051011515.1 Acidimicrobiales bacterium | reverse complement strand
GACCTGATGTCCAACATCATCACGATGCTCGTGCGTCTGGCTCGTCGCAACAGTGACTCGATGACCGAGGTCAACCACTCGCTTTCGACATGACACGGCACCCTGCGGCGCTGTTGGTCGGCCAAGGTGTGACGCTTGGGCTCTCGTTGGCCTTCGTCGTCATTCCGGCGAGCGCAAGGTTCCTCGAGGCCTACGGGTCAGAACTCCTGCCATACGTCTATCTCGTGGTAGCCGGTCTCGGTGCAGGAGTTTCTGAACTCCTGACCCGCTTGCAGAGCAGGGCGGGGTTGGCCCATCTCGTGGTCGGCGGCACCTCGACCATGGCCCTGCTGCTTCTGATCGGCTGGGTGTTGGTTGGGCCGGCCGATTTCGCATGGGCTTCTTTCGCCCTCTTGGTGTTGTTCTCGCTTCAGCTTCAGTTGGGGTTCGTGTTCATAGGCGCTCAGGCGGGCCGGATACTCGATGTGCAACAGATCAAGCGTGTCTTCCCTCGGATCGTGGCTGGGTTCGTTGGCGGGTTCATGATCGGCGGGTTCGTGAGCCCGTGGCTGATAGCAGTCTTGGGACGTCCAGAGCACCTGACTGCCATCGCAGCGCTCGTCACTGGCGCGATGGCGGCGCTCATGTTGGTCGTAGCCCCTGCGATACCTGTGGCATTAGCAGAACAGGACGATGCCGATCGCCCGTCCGATTCGTCACCGCATCTGAGCCTGCGCCAGCTGATCGTGATCCCGCTCGTCGGGGCAGTGCTCGCTTACCAACTCCTGTCAGCGATGGGCACCCAACTCATCGAATACCTGGTCTACGACCGCGCTGCCGTCAGGTACTCCGACGCCGACGAGTTGGCCAACTTCATGGCCGACTTCACTGTTGTAGTCAACCTGACGGACCTGCTGGTTCTGCTATTCCTTGCCGGCTTCTTGATGTCTCGGTTCGGGCTTCGGTTCGGTGTCGGCGCAAATCCGGTGATCGTGAGCGCGCTGGTCGCAGTGGCGGTGGGGATTTCGGTGGCCGGCGGGTCGGAGAGCACTGCCTTCTTCATTGTCGTCTGTGCCGCGCGGGTGTCAGACCTCACCATGGCTGATGCCGGCACCCGGACGTCCATCAACGCCACCTACCAAGCCCTCCCAGGTCAACAGAGGGTTGCCGCTCAGGTGAGTGTCGAGGGTGTTGGGGGCCCCGTAGCCCTTGGATTGACCGGGGTGCTGCTCATAGTCATGAATGCCTTTGGGGCATCGTTCACTGCGGTCGTACTCGTGACACTCGGCGTGTGCGTCCTGTGGTGCCTGGCGTCGGTTCGCGTCTACCGCCGCTACCGACGAGCCGTGGTCGAAGCCGCGCGACGACGATCGTTCGACGACGCTGTGATCGATCTCACCGATGACCCCACCAGAGGAGTGATCATCGATCTGGCACGCGGCGATAACGCTGATGATGCCCGCTTTGCTTTGCTCTTGCTCCGCGATGGCGGCGACGCTGATTTCGAGGTCGAACTCGACCGCGTAGCGAGCTCCGCTGCCCTGCCAGTGCAGCTCGGGGTGATCGACTTGTTGTCCGGGACAAACCCCGAGCGAGCTGACGAGCTGGCGCTGGTGGGTTCGTCCTCGACCCATCCCGCCAGCCGCCGCAGCGCTGTCCGTGCGTTGGGATCCATAGGGTCGAGCCAGGGCCTCGCCCGACTCAGAGAGTGTCTGAGAGACGATGACAGCGCCACCCGCGCCATCGCCATGGCAGGCCTCCTCCAACACGAATCCAAGGTCGGCGGCGGCCCCGTCACTGCCGAAACGCGTCGCCTACTCGAGAGCGATCACGTTACAGAACGCGTCCTCGGTGCTGACATTCTGAGCAACGCCCCTGGGGCGTTCCCCATCGAACCACTCGCACGTCTTCTCGATGACCCAGCCGCCGACGTCCGTCTGGCAACGTCAGCCGTTCTAGCCGCTATCAACGAACCGGCCCTAGCCGAGACGGCCGAGCACCTGTACGGCGTGGATGCGGCCCCGAGCCGCGAGTCGCAACGCTGCTTCCTCAGAGGGCTGGGGCGTGACATCCCGGAATCGGTGGCACGCCACATCTTGAGTGCCCTTCCCTCGCTACCGCCGGCCCGGACTGGCGAATGTCTCGCCGCCCTCCAGCGCTCGCAGTGGCAGCCCGACAATGAACAACGCGCCCAGCTGCGCTCGCTACTCGAACAAGAAATCGACCGGTGCACTCAGCTGCGCAAGTGGAACGAGGGAGTCGGGGACCCCGAACCTGGCTCCGACCAAGGCCTGTTGAGGTCAGCCCTGGACACCGAGCTGGATGAAGCCAAACAGCGAGTTCTCAACCTCGTTGGCCTGTTACACGACCGTCAGCTTGCGACGCGAGTTGCCAGGGTGCTCCGTGGGACCGTGGACGGCGACAAAGCGATGGCCATCGAGGCGCTCGACGTCAGCCTCGAATCGAGTCTGAGGGCTCCAGTGCTAGCAGTTCTAGCCCACGCCCCGGACCACCCCGACGCCTCCCCTGCGTCCCGCCGGGACACCGCTGTCGAAATAGCAGGAAACGCGCAGGTGGGCGCTCACCCTGACTGGCTTCAGGCCACTGCACTGCTTGCTCTCGGAGGACCGGACTCGGAACTGACTCACCCACCCGAAGCGGCGGGTGATGTCAGCGCTGAGCTCCTAGGCGTCCGAGACTGATCCCTCTGGTTCAATCGAGAACCCCCGCGTTTGCCCTGGGGTACCGGAGCTTGGCTACGCCTCAGGGCTGGCGGCCGGAGAAGCCAAGCAGCTTGTCCTGCGCGCTGGCATCGGCGGGTACCTCGACTTTGGGACCGAACACCTGTGGGTTGCGAATCATCTC
>JBPCTU010000460.1:0-2730 GCA_051011515.1 Acidimicrobiales bacterium | reverse complement strand
GTCGAACAGGAGCGCCTAGGCGCGGTCCGCACGCTGGCTGAAGAGGCAGGGGGAGTCGTCGTGTGGGGAATGGCCACCAAGGGTGTGGTCCTGACGACAATGGTGCCCGAGGGTCTCGTTGTGGCGGGCATCGACATGAATCCGGGCAAACAAGGGCGCTTCGCCGCAACGAGCGGCGTCGGCATCCATGCTCCGGAGCTCCTCAGCACCACCTCGGCCACTCGGGTTCTGATCATGAACCCGAACTACCTCAACGAGATCAGGCAGTCGGTTGCGGAGTTGGGATCGAGCGCACAACTGATCTGCCCCTGAGGCTTCGGGTCGGGCTGCGCCCAGAAATGCTAGTACTTTGACCGGCTAGTACTGACTGATCGGGCGCCCATCGAGGTCGCCACAGGGGGTGGGTGAGACATGACGTCGAGCGAAGTCGTCGTCGAAGTAATGCAGGCAATCTCGCGATACGCCGATGCAGTCGACACGCGAGACCTGGATGCCGTCGTGCCTTTGCTTGCTGAAGGCGTGCGCCTCACCCGGGGCGACGAGGAGTTCGAGGGCATCGACGAGTTCATCGAGGCCTATCGACCCGCGTTCGAGGTGCCGTTGCTCGCGGCACGGCACATGGTGTCGAACGTCATCGTCGACCAGACCGCACCAAGAGAAGTTTCAGTGACGGCGCGGTTCCACGCCCTGATGTTCACCGATGCCATGACTCGTCACATCTACGGCTCATATCAAGACAACCTGGTCAAAGTCGATGGCGAATGGCTCTTCCAGCACAAACGCAACCATCTCGAATGGGCGATAGAAGGCCCACCGGCAACGGCGCTCTGAAAGCCGCCGCGAACGACCGGTTGTCGCCCCCACAGCCGTCGGTCAAGATGTCGCATCCGAACTTGACCAAAGGAGCGGAGATGCTGGCGACGCTGGACCAGGTCTTGCCGTATGCGGCGGAACGCTACGCAACCAAAACAGCCCTCACCATTGGTGAGCGGGGTTTCTCGTTCATCGAGTTGAACGAGTTGTCGGATCGGGTCGCCGCCGGGCTAGCGGCCCAAGGGATAGTGGAGGGCGACATCGTCACCCTCTACTCCGAGAACCGTTGGGAATGGATCGTCAGCTACTACGCCGTGCTGAAACTCGGAGCCGTAATAAACCCGATCAACGTCATGCTCACGCCTTCAGAGGTCGAGTTCGTGGTGACCGACTGCGAAGCCAAGGCTCTAATTGCATCAGGCCCCAAGGGCACGCCCATGCTCGGTATGCGCGAGAGCTCTGACCTCAAGGTGATCGTGTTGTTCGACGACGACGCAGTCGTTGACGGCGTGATCTCGTTCCACGACCTCGCCGATGGACCCAACGGCGCTTTCGCTAGTCCGGCCATTGGCCCAACCGACCTCTCCACCATTTGTTACACCTCGGGCACAACCGGACATCCGAAGGGTGCAATGCAGTCACACGAAGCGGTGCTACTGAGCTCTGCGATGACCGCTCAGATGCACGTCCGCACCGAGGCCGACACGATGGTCAGTGCGCTTCCATGCCCCCACGTCTACGGCAACGTCATCATGAACACCACGATGATGTACGGAATGCATCTCGTGCTTCATGAAACCTTCGTTGTCGAAGACGTACTCGACAGCATCGAACGCTACCGAGCGACCACCTTCGACGGCGTGCCGACGATGTACATGTACATGTTGGCGCACCCCGATATGGACAAGACCGACCTCTCGACGCTGACCAAGTGTTTCGTCGGCGGTCAAACGATGCCCGTTGCGAAGATGGAAGAGGTCGAAGCCCGTTTCGGGTGTGACTTCATCGAGCTGTGGGGCATGACCGAACTCGCCGGCCTGGCAACGACTCACCCGCTCTATGGCCCCAACAAACACGGCTCCATTGGGATGGCAGTGCCGTACGCGGAGCTACGTATCGGCGATGTCGACGACGCGACCATCACAATGCCCAACGGCGAGGTTGGTGAGCTCATGGTCCGGGGACCACTGGTGATGCTCGGCTACTACGGCAACGAGACCGCGACCAACGAGACGATCGAGGCGGACGGCTGGATGCACACAGGAGATCTGGCGAGCATGGACGCCGACGGGTGCGCATTCATAGTCGACCGTAAGAAGGACATGATCCTGACCGGCGGCTACAACGTCTACCCAGCCGAACTGGAGCGCGTCATCGCGGCCCACCCCGATGTTGCTCTGGTAGCCGTTGGGCCAGTGGTCGACGAGAACAAGGGCGAACTTGCCAAGGCCTACATCGTCCTCAAGGACGGAGTCGACGGCGACGTCGACAGCATCCTGGCCCACTGCCGAGACGGGTTGGCCGCTTACAAGCGACCGCGGCAGGTCCAGTTCGTCGATGCCCTCCCCACAACGAGCACCGGCAAGGTCATGCGACGAGAGCTACACACGCTCGACGACTAGGTCGGGCACTCGCCTTCGGGGAAGAACTGCTCGCACTCTGCGCGGCTGAAGTCGCGCTGAACTCTGGCCCTGGCCAGATCGACCAAGTCACCGAGGTCGGTCCGCAACCGAGTCAGCACTCCGTCTGCGTCCGAGTAGAGGACCGTCTCGTTGTCCTGCATCGAAACTGCCAACGCGAACCGGCCCGGGTTCGTCGGGACGTCGACCAAGAGCGCACCCGTCACCGGGTCCCACTGTCGTACCTCGATACCGTTGTGGGTTGTCACGAGGTAGTCACCAACCGGTGCGACCATGT
>JBPCTU010000459.1:0-7616 GCA_051011515.1 Acidimicrobiales bacterium | reverse complement strand
GTTTTGGCGTAGCCACGAAGGACTGCTTCCACGGCTGGAGGTCGACCCGGAATGGCCGGAGCCACACGAGGTCTCTATCAGCCAAAGCAACGACGAGCTCCGCCAACTCCTGACCTTGTACCTCGAGGGTCAGTTCGCCGATAGGCCCGATCTGCTGGAGAAGGTTCAGCCCCGTTACACCATGGGAGCCAAACGTTTCGTCGTCGACAACGGCATCTGGGCGCAAACCCTCAAACGCGACGACGTCGAGTTGGTGACCAACGACATCGAAGCCGTCTCTCCGCAGGGTGTGATCACCGCCGATGAAACCCAGCGCGAGCTCGATGTCCTCATCCTCGCCACCGGTTTCGACGCCTCGTCTTTCCTGACACCGATGAAGGTCATCGGCCGCGGCGGCTCGGAACTACACGACGTGTGGGCTGGGGACGCCCGCGCTTACCTCGGCGTCGTCAGCCCAGGGTTTCCCAACCTGTTCTACATGTACGGCCCGAACACGAACATCGTCATCAACGGCAGCATCATCTACTTCTCCGAATGTGAGGCTCGCTACATAACCGACTGCATCCGCCATCTCCTCGAAGATGGCTCCGCGGCAATCGACGTCAGGCCCGAAGTGCACGATCGTTACAACACCTGGATCGACGAAGGCAACGAGAAGATGGCTTGGGGAGTGTCCAGCGTGAGCAGCTGGTACAAAACAAACGGCGGGCGAGTTGCCCAGAACTGGCCCTACAGCCTCCTCGAGTATTGGGAACAGACTCAGGTCATCAACCCTGCCGACTACCACCACCTACGGTGAGCGCTCGATCGTGGAGCTTGTACCGTGACCTGCTGTGGCCAGAAGCGACGAATCGATTCACATAGCGACAACAAATACGGGCGCTGGCCTACCAATCGTGTTCAGCCACGGATGGATGGATGATCGCCACGCCTGGGACGGGGTCGTCAATGACCTCAGCTCGACCTACCGATGTGTGAGTTGGGATCTCCGAGGCCACGGCGGGTCCGAGTCTCCGCCGGCCGGCCAGTACACCCGTGCGCACGCGCTGGACGACATGGCCCACGTTGTCGACGAGCTTCCACAACCCGTTGTGCTGGCCGGACATTCTCTCGGCGGATACCTGTCGCTGGCCTACACACTGTTGAATCCAACCCAGGTGTGTGCTCTCGTTCTGGTCGCGGCCGGTCCGGGGTTCCGTCAGAAGGAATCGCGAGACCAATGGAACGAAAGCGTCGCGGCGGCCGCCGAGAACGCCGAGATACCACCGGGTAGCGAAGAAATCTCGAAACACGTCGATGCATGGGTTATCGACTCCTTGTCGGACATCAAGTGTCCAACTCTCGTCATAGTCGGCGAACACGACAAACGCTTCATGGCATCAGCGTCGGTCTTCAAGAAGCAGCTCGATGTGCGCTCGACATACATCGCCAGCGACGCCGGACACCGAGTGCACTCCAAGAAACCGTCGGAGCTAGCCGGCGAGATCCGGAGCTTTCTCGATCAGCTCTGAGATACCGATGTGGTCACCTGCGTGCCGCTCGAGTCCCCTCGTGTCAACATGCCCCCATGACTGCACCCGCGACCCCCTACGCCATTGATGCCACCTGGATCAGCGAGGTTCTTGCAGCCTCTGGTGTGCTCACCCATGGTGTCGTCAGTGACATCGCCCACGAGAACATCGGTGAGGGCACCGGAATATTCGGTGAAATCGTCCGGCTACACCTGCAATACGACAGTCCCGAGGCCGGACCAGCATCCGTTGTTGTGAAGATGCCCTGTCAAGAACCGGAGAATCTGGCGGTGGCTCAGGCACTCGGTATCTACGAAAGGGAGGTCAGGTTCTTCGAGGAGATTGCCCCGTCCACAGAACTCGAGGTTCCCAGGTGTTACCTGGCACAGAGGACTCCCGACGGCGGGTTCGTCCTGGTCCTGGAAGACCTCACAACCGAGTACGAAGTCGGCGATCAGGTCGTGGGTGCAACGCTCGAGCAGGCACAGGCAGCGATTGACGCCCTGGTGTCTCTGCACACGCGTTGGTGGGAGACCGACGAGGTCAGACAACTCGACTGGCTCCCTGTACAAGACGCTCCCGCATACATGGAGGCGGTACCGGCCATCTACCGCGGAGGACTACCAGTCCTCAAAGCGGACTGGGCCGACCGGGTTCCATTCGCCGCCATCGATCTGGCCGAGCGGCTCGATCCCCGGTTCGAGGAGCTCATGGTCAGAATGGGTGGCGCTCCGCAGACCTTCGCTCACGGCGACACCCGGCTCGACAACATCTTCTTTGCCCGTGAAGGAACAGGGGTCGCCTTCATCGACTTCCAACTCTCTTTGCGAGGCCGCGCGGTCGCCGATCTTGCCTACCTGATCGGCACAAGTGTCCAGACACCGGTTGCGCGGGAGCACTGGGAATCTCTTCTCCGGCGGTGGCACGAGGCAGTCGTCGACGCCGGAGTCGACTACAGCTGGGATGATGCGGTTCACCACTACCGAGAGTGTGCGCTGTTCTATCTGGTAGGCGCGATGTCGCTGATCGGCACCTTCGACAGCGGCAACGAGCGTGGTGCAGCGATGACCGAGGCGTACCTGACCCGCATATGTAACCACGTCATCGACGCCGAAACCGCACCGGTCTTGGGCTGATTCCGGGTGCCGTACAGGGTAAGTTCGACAAGCACTTGCGGAGCAGGCTCGTCATGACTGAAACACCACCTGAACCCGGTTATCAGCGGGACTTCGATCACACGTCCGAGGACTGGGCGGCTCGAGCGCCCGAACTGTGGGCGGAGTATCGCCAGACATGCCCCGTCGCGAGAACCGACGCATTCGGTGGCACCTGGCTGCCGACCCGACACGGCGACGTCTCTGCGATCGCCCACGACACGATCAACTACACCAGCCAGAGTGTCGTCGTGTCTCCGTTCAAACCCGAAATCCCGGCACCAATCGGATTCGCTCCCCCGATCACCTCTGATCCCCCCTTCCACGCCGAAGCCCGCCGACTCTTGCTGGCCCCGTTCGCCCCGAAGGCGATCGCGTTGCTCGAACCATTCACCCGCGAGTACTGCCAAGAACTAGCAGACGAGATCATCGCCAACGGGCCCCTCGGCGATGCAGCGATCGACTATTCGCAGCACATCCCGGTACAGGTCATCGCCAAGATGCTCGGTCTACCTGATGAGGACGGAGACCTGTTCAGAGGGTTCATCCATCGCATCATGGAGGAACCGGGAAAACAACACGACATCGCGTGGGAAGACACGCTCGACTACTACCTTCACGAGCAGATCAAGGCCCACGCTGAGATGGGTCGAAGCGCCGATGACGGCGATCTGATCGACTATCTGCTGCACGCCGACATAGGCGGTGAGAGGCTCTCCGACGACCACATCCTGGGCACCATCGCGCTCTTGTTGATCGCCGGCATCGATACAACTTGGTCAGCGATCGGTGCGAGTCTCTGGCACTTTGCTCAGAACCCGACTGACCGCGCCCGACTACGGGACGACCCCGAACTCATGCCCTTCGCCATCGAGGAGATGTTGCGTTTCTACGCTCCCGTCACCATGGCCAGGTTGGCTGCCACCGACCACGAACTCGGCGGCTGTCCGGTGAAGAAGGGCGATTGGATCCTCCTTCCGTTCCCCGCCGCTAACCGCGACCCCGACGCATTCGAGCGTGCCGAGGAGGTAGTGCTCGATCGGCAACAAAATCGGCATGGAGCGTTCGGCCTCGGAATCCACCGATGTCTCGGATCCAACCTGGCACGCATGGAACTGCGTGTAGCCCTGGAAGTCTGGCTGGACCGGATCCCGGACTACGAACTCGCCGACCCTGATTCTGTACGGTGGTCGACAGGTCAGATCCGGGGCCCAAGAGAACTGCCGATCCGGATCACCAAAACATGACAGACCATGAGGAGACGTCGTGAAGATCTCATACAACCGCGACGCCTGTCAGGGGCACAACCGCTGTTACATGTTGGCCCCGGAACTCTTCGCCGTCGATGACGAGGGGTATGCGGTCCTGCTCATTGGTGCCGAGATCCCCGAACACCTTCACGACAAAGCCGAGTTGGCCCAGGACAACTGCCCGGAGTTCGCGATCACCATCGAGAAATGACCCGTCAAGTCTTGGCGCGTTGGCTCCGATAGGTTGGCATGGGCGACAATGGTCGCTCGAGTCGAAGGAGATCGACTATGGGAAGTCTCGGATCGTCAGAGTTGATCATCATTCTGGTCGTACTCCTCGTTCTGTTCGGTGGTTCCAAGCTGCCACAGCTTGCCCGTTCGCTCGGCCAGGCCCAGCGGGAACTCAAAGAGGGCATGAAAGAGGGCGGCGAGGACTCCGACAACAGCGAAGACACCAAGGCCTGACAACGCCGCCGACCTGACAAGAACAACGAGATCGCTGGGCTGGCCCGCGCCGATCGTTCTCGCGCTTGGGCTTCAGCCTCTCGCGCTCCACACGTAGGAAATACCTGCCTGGGTTCGAGCAATCTGCTCGAGGCGGCCGGCGTGGCGTAGGCAGTAGGCAACCCGCTGGGCGACATCACGTTTTATCTGAGCGGCGACAGCGATGTCCTCGGTTGTGAACGGCTCGACGATGCCGGGCGGAATGAGCGCCACCAGGTCCTCTACCGACGAGAACCGTCTCGTCTCGACTACCTCATCGATCCTCCGATCGATCGTGCGCCAACCTCCGCGCCCTCGACGGGCCCGCGGGTCGTGAGCCTGGCTTTTGACCATCGACACCAACACGACTTCCAGTTCGAGATTTGGGTGGTCGAGCATTGTTGGGAGGCTCACGAGCTCATCGAACAGAGCGAAGATCGACCCAGACTTGGGGGACCGCCGCATCTTTTGGCCGGGACGTTCGAGCAGCGTCGTCTCGGCTATGGGATGCACGAGCAGGATGCGGTGATCGCCGAGCAACCGATCGAGCTTCTGGGCAAGAGCTCCGAAGGATGCCGTCTGAATTTCGATCAGCAATTCGTCAGGACGCCCCAACCCACGGACGATGTCGATGACGAAGCCGTCCAGGTCGACTTCGAGCTGATCGCCAGACTGCATGTAAAGGCGTTTCAGCGCCGAATGAAGCGACCCCTCGTTGAGCGTTCCGATGTTGTGATCACTGCTCACAGCGGCCGTTCGAAGAACCGGACCACCTTGCCAGGACCGTGGGTCAAGTCGTCGATGGGTCGCCAGCCAGCCGAGAGATGGAAGTCGATCGAGACCGGATTGGGTGGTTCGACATTCACTTCACAAAACAAGCGGGAGACACCTTGCGACGATGTGTACTCGGCAAAGGTGTCGTAGAGGAGCCCAGCCAAACCGAGACGACGGTGTGCGGGTGAGACCACGATCCGATCCACATACCCGAACTCGTCGTAGCGCTCGCTGAGCCAACGGTAGTTCAGGCTCTCGTAAGCGACTCCCGTCGCCATCGTCACCAAGAATGCGCCGACGCCGCTTCCATCCGAGGCCACCCAGACCCTGTCGGACAACTCGAGCAGGTGCGCCAGCGAGGTTTCGTCGAGGCCGTTCACCGCAGGAACCGCTGCGTTGTTCAATACCAACATGTCGGGGATGTCGTCGGGCCCGAGGTCCCGGACTCTCATCACCCACGCAATCCTAGGCTCGCATCAGCCAACTACCCGCAGACCGAATTCGGCTTCGGTCCTCAGGACAGTACTTTCGCCGGTTCGGGGGATCAAAAACGAGCGCAGGGCGGGCAACAAGCTCATACAGTCGCCGCATGGATTCAGAACCAGTTGACCCAGAACTGGTCGCAGCTGCCACCAACATCGGACGTGAAGCGGCTGAGTACGTGTACACGCGGTTCAGAGACCCCTCGTTGCGCATTTCCCACAAGACCGACGGTTCCGAGGTGACAGAAGTCGACCGAAACGCAGAGGCACTCATTCGACAACGCATCTCAGAGCAGTTCCCCAACGATTCGGTTGTAGGGGAGGAACAAGAGGACACAGCTGGATCCACGGGAAGGACGTGGGTGATCGATCCGATTGACGGGACGACCTCCTTTGTGCGCGGTGTCCCACTCTTCGCCACGTTGCTGGCGGTCCTTGATGAACACGGCCCAGCAGTTGGGTTCGTGTCATGCCCAGCTGTCAACGAGGAGGTGGTTGCCGGCCGGGGCCGTGGCTGCAGCCATTCAGGCAGACCGGCTCAGGTGTCTCGTGTCGCTCATCTGGATCAGGCCTGCATTTCCTCGAGCAGCTTCGATGGATCATGGTGGCCGCCGACCGCATTGAACAGAGTCACGACCTCGGGGGCAAAAACCCGCACCTGGGGGGACGGGTACGGTTATGTGTTGCTTGCAACAGGTCGCGTTGAAGCAATGATCGAGCCATCCCTGAATCTCTGGGACATCGCCCCAATGTTGGTGATCGTGCCCGAATCAGGAGGCACGATCACCAATTGGAACGGCGATTTGGATCCGGCGAGTGATCAAGGATGGATCGCCTCGAATGGGACGTTGCACGGCCAGTTGCTCGAACTCGTGAGCGGAACTCTGGCGACACCCTGATCTCGACGCTCAACATCGAAGCAGGCAGCGGGCTCCACCGAGCTGCTGTGTGGAGGGCCGAACGCTCAGAAAGTGATCGACTCGACCGAGACCGCCGGCTTCAGCCGACTCTTCCAGCTGCTGGCTTCGCCGATGGAGTCGGCGTACCGTTCCTTGCGCCGCGCAACCCGGGCACCGACGTTTTCCTCGCCACCTGCGGGCTGGTACTGGGCCTGAATGCCTTCCTTGAGCATGGCCAGCGCTTCCGATCGAAGCTGAGAGATCCGGCTTTCGGTGACGCCCAGGAAACTCGCCAGATCCTGAGAAGTGCGACCCTCCAGGAAGTAGCCGACAACCACGAGTCGATGTCGTTCCGGTAGCAGGTCCACGGCGTCGTTCAGATATGAATGGAGCTCGCGATGTTCCATCTCTTCGCATGGCTCACGAGTGCTCGAATCCGGGAGCACGTCAACCAGCGTCAGGTCCTCATCGGCTCCTTCGTAGACCTCATGTTCGAGCGCCAATACCACAGAGCGGAACATGCGATCCTGGAGTCGATTGAGCTCATCTGTCGACATGCCCAACGCCTCGGCCTTTTCCTCCGAGTTGGGCAACCGACCCAGCTCCGTGGCCAAGCGCTGTTCGACGCCCTCGAGACGACGAGCAAGCGTTCTGACACTACGTGGCGCCCAATCCGCTGCTCTGGCCGCATCGAGGATCGCACCCCGAATGCGTTGAGCGGCGAAACGCTCGAAAGGCACTCCCCTGGCATCGTCGTAGCGGCGGGCCGCTTCGACCAGCCCGAGGGCACCCGCTCTTGCCAGATCATCCCGATCCACATGGCGGGGGAAGTGCACCGCAACTTGATAAACCACGTGTTTCACCAGTGGTAGGTGCTGCTCAATAAGCAGCGACAAGCTGGTGTCAACAGACTCTGAAGCCATCATCGCCCTTTCGTTTTGTTTCGCATCGGTCTCGCACCCCTATGTCGAGTGATGAGTGGACTCTGGGGTTCGTCCACCATCCTCAGACGTGCGGATGAACCTTCGTCACGAATCTTGAAGAGCTTGAGAAGAAATTTCTT
>JBPCTU010000458.1:0-8008 GCA_051011515.1 Acidimicrobiales bacterium | reverse complement strand
GGCCGATGTCGGGTTGGTGGCAGAAGGCGGTGCCGGATGTTGCCTCTGCCCCACCACCGAACGCGACCTCGCCGACGGGATCGGGCCGAGTCGACGAATGAGCGAAGCCGGTATCCCGATCAGCCTTGGTTCGGACTCTCATGCGACCATCGACCTACTCGAGGAGGCGCGGGCGGTCGAAATGAACCAGAGGGTCGTGACCTTGGAGCGAGGCGTTCACGCGCCTGAATCCCTGTTCTCAGTGGCGACCACCAACGGAAGCCGTGCACTTCACTGGGAAGGCGGGATGCTCGAGTCAGGCGCTTCGGCAGACTTCACGACGATCAGCCTGGATTCGGCCCGCGTCGCCGGCACTGAGCCGGCCAATGCGCTGGCCTCGGTGGTGTTCGGGGCGAACGCGGGCGACATCGACCACGTGGTCGTCGCCGGCAGAACCGTCGTCGCGGACGGAGCTCACAGTTCGATCGACGTGCCCGCCGCACTCGACAAGGCAGTCAGAACGCTGATGGCAGCATGACCACCGTCATCGACAACATCGGCCAGCTGGTAACCAACAGTCCAGGACTGGGAGACGGTCCACTCGGGACGGTCGAAGACGCTTCGGTCGTCATTGACGGCGGCGTGGTCGTCGCCATAGGTCCGGCAGGGGCAACCGCCGACAAGCGGATCGATGTCGGAGGCCGGTGTGTTCTCCCGGGTTTCGTCGACTCGCACACCCACCTCATCTTCGCCGGGGACCGAGCCGAAGAGTTCACCCGACGGATGGCCGGCGAACCCTACGACGGTGGCGGCATAATCGAGACCACAACGGCAACAAGGTCCGCGGCCGCCGCCGATCTGTTGACGCTGACCCGAGGCCGGCTACGGGAAGCCCACAAGGCAGGTAGTACCACCGTCGAGATCAAGACCGGCTACGGCCTGTCGGTCGACTCCGAAGCCGAACTGGCCGAGCTCGCCGCGACCATGACCGACGAGGTGACATTCCTGGGTGCTCATCTGGTTCCGTCCGAGTTCGAGAACCGGCCCGACGACTACATCGAACTGGTCACCGGCCCGATGCTCGCCGCTGTCGCCCCACATGTCAGGTGGATCGACGCTTTCTGCGAGACCGGTGCGTTCGACGCAGACCAAGCCAGGACCGTGCTCGAGGCAGGCAGGAGCGCTGGCCTGGGGCTGCGGCTGCACGCGAACCAGTTGGGTTATGGGCCCGGGGTTCGGCTGGGCGTCGAGATGGGGTGTGCCTCGGTTGATCACTGCACCTACTTGGACGATGCCGATCTCGATGCCCTAGCGGCCGGCAATACCATCGCTACTTTCCTGCCGGCCACCGACTTCTCGACCCGTCAGCCCTATCCCGATGCTCGTCGGGCAATCGATGCAGGCGTCCGCGTCGCACTCGCGTCGAACTGCAACCCCGGATCCAGCTACACGACGTCGATGTCGTTCTGCATCGCGTTGGCGGTTCGAGACATGCACATGACCATCGAAGAGGCAGTCGCCGCTGCCACATTGGGTGGCGCAGCCGCGCTCGCTCGGGACGACGTCGGCCGACTCACACCCAGTGGGCCGGCTCACCTCCAAGTACTCGAGGCACCCTCGTACCACCACCTGGCGTACAGGCCGGGTGTCCCCCTCAACTGGCGCACGATCGGTGCGTCATTCCCAACGGATGAAGATCCAGAACCAAGGAGTTGACATGACGGTCCCCAATCCCACTGAACACAACCAGTGGTATCCCTTTGCGAACCGGCCGCTCCCGCCCGACGCAGGAGGACTGCCGGCAAATCCGGCTGTGATCCCGGTGTTCGATTCTGCGCCGCTACCTGCCAGCGCCCGATTCGTCGTGATCGGCGCCGGTGTCCACGGACTGTCGACCGCTTATCACTTGGCCATGCTGCTCGAACGCACCGGCAAGGGGAAAGGGAGTGATGTCGTACTGATCGACAAACAAGGCCCTGGGGCAGGCGCCACAGGCCTCGCGTGCGGATGTGTACGCAACCTCTACATGACCGGTCCACTGCATGCCATCCTGCGAGCGAGCGTCGAGGTCTGGGAGTCCGACCCGGTCAACTTCGGATTTCAACAGGTTGGGTACGTCTCGGTGGGCGAGGCAAACCAAGAGGACGACTACGTCCGGTTGCAGGCATCTCAGGCAGCCAGCGGCTACCCGTCCGATCTCTACACAGGAAACGAAGCTCACGCCTTTCTCACGAACATTTGGCCAGATTTCAAGACGGAGAACTGCGATGTAGTGCTCCATGAGCACCGCTCGGGCTACGCCGGGACCCACATGGCGGTCTGGGGCCTCGATCAGAAGTGCCATCAGTGGGGGGTTCAGAGGGTTTACGGGACCGAGGTCACCGGATACGACCTCGATGCGTCCGGCTCGGTGTCCGCCGTCGAGACCAACAATGGCTCCATCTCATGCGAACAGGTCATCGTCGGCGCCGGCGCCTGGACCCCGACCCATTGGGAATGGCTCGGCGGGCCATCCAACCTCGACGTCCACTACCCGGACGGGCACGTCGAGACCGGCATGGACATGTGGACCTATTGGCGACTTCTCGAGGGCGAGGTCTTGCTGCCCGAAGGAGTCGACTTCCGAACCGCCCAACACCAGGACTCTCCGGTTCTACACGTAGAACTGATGAACACACCGGTGTACGGCGAGGACGGGAAGATGATTCAGGATCACTTCTATTCGTACACGCGTTATGCGGCCGAACGGGTCGGAGCACCTGGTCTTCAAGGCGGCACCATCCCGATCAAGATCGGACCGAAGGCCGCAGTCGAGCCTTACGGGCACCTCAACGACGAGCACCAGGCCGAGGACTGGTTCGCCGACTACTACTGCGCAACGCTCGGCATGTTGTTCAAGCGGCTCGAGAATCTCCGGCCCTACTTCAAGGAACGGCGCAACGGCGGCATCGGGGCGTTCACACCCGACAACGTGCCGGTGTTCGACCACATCGCCGACAACGCGTGGGTCATTGCGGACTCGAACCATGGGTTCAAGATGATCGGGGTTGGCAAGCTGAGCGCCGAGATGCTGGTTCATGGCACCAAACCCGATGAGTTGAAACCCTTCACCATGGAGCGGTTCAGCACTGGTAACACCTTCGGCGACCGCAACTCGAACTGCCCGTGGGTCTGACAGCCGTCAGCTACTTGGGGCTCAACACAGTCTCGATCCTGGACGAACTTGCCGCCTACCTCACCGAGACCACCGGCATCGATATGAAGCGCGCCGGGCCACCGAGATCCTCTACGCAGGCGATCGAGGCCGATCGGGACACCCGCGGCGACGTGGTGTGGGCATGCGGGCATCTGACCATGCAGCTTCGGGCTTCCGATCCGGGTTGTTTGGAGATCATCGGCGCGCCGGTATTCACGGGCCAATCCGGCCCGGTGTACCACGCCGTTGTCGTGGCGCGACGCGAGGGCCCGACCAGCCTCATCGACGCCTTGGATCTTCGTCTGGGGGTCAACGAGATCGAGTCGTGGTCAGGCCACCTCGGTTTACGGGCCCATTTGGGACAACAGGGCTCGAGCCGATGGTTCAGCGATGTCACGCTCACCGGGTCTCATCTCGAGTCGGTCGAAGCCCTTGCGACAGGGTCCGTCGGGGTGATCTCGGTCGACAACACCGTCTGGGAGCAACTCCTCGACGACCCGCCCGAGTCGATCGAGCCCCATCTGGCCGGCCTCGTCATCATCGACCGGACCGTGGATTGGCCGGCGCCTCCGATCTCGATCGGAGGCGCAGTCGGGGCAGAAGCAAGCCGCCAGATTCGGTCGGCTCTCGGGAGCCTCGGCGCTGGCGACGTCGTCGGTTTGGACGCGGTCAGAGAGAGCAGCCACCTGGACTATGCGGTGATGGCCGGCTGACGGCCAGCCCTCAGCCGCGGCTTCGACCTCCAGCGGGCCTCGCCTCTTCGGTCGGAACTCCCAATTCATCGAGTTGAAACCGGACGTCGCCACATGTCTGGTCGACCTGACCCACTGGAGCAGGGCCCGGTGCCCCGATTGCCCACTCGACGAGCAGGTCCGCGAGGTCATCCAGTCGCAGCGCCACCTCCAAGAGGGGCACGGCTGCGGCCTCCTCCGGTGACAATGAACCCAACGACGAATACCCGGCCAGGACGGACGGGCACAGCTCGGGCCCAGCCCGACACACTCGAGCGAGATCGACGACGCGGGCATCCGGGTACTGGTCTTGCGGCTGACTCAGCTCGAACTCGGCGCCTTCGCCGTGGCCACCGTTGAGGACGCTCAGGGTCAGCCTCCTATCGCACATCGTCGTGCACTTTTCCAGACCACGACTCACATGGCCGAGGACCGCATCCAGACGGCGCGACAGCGCCAAGACCTCGGCCACCCTGCCCGGCTCGGGCTGGGCGAGGCGAACGAGGGCCGACCGCATGGTCCAGTCGGCGCTGCGCGGGCGCTCTGTGTAGTTCAGTACCGAACCAAGGGGGTCGGCATCGGCCGGTTTCCGATGGCGTTCAGACAACGCCCGACCGATGTCTTCCCCCAGCTCCACCGGCTGTCTCCTAGGGCTGCTTCACATAACGCAAGTACGGGAGTGGAGCCTCGAAGCCATCGGGGTACTTCTCGGCGGCGTCCTCGTTGGACACGCTCGGGACGATGATCACATCGTCCCCCTGGTTCCAGTTGGCCGGCGTCGCAACCTGCTCGGCGGCGGTCAGCTGTACCGAGTCGAGGATCCGCAGGATCTCGTCGAAGTTCCGACCCGTGGTCATCGGATAGGTGAGGGTCACCTTGATCTTCTTGTCAGGACCGATGATGAATACCGACCTCGCTGTTGCGTTGTCGGCAGCGGTTCGACCCTCCGACGTATCTCCGGCATCGCCCGGCAACATGTCGTAGAGCTTGACCACGTTCAGTTCAGGATCCCCGATGAGCGGGTAGTTGAGTGCATTGCCCGTGGCGGTCTTGATGTCGGCCGACCAGCCCGCGTGGTCATCGACACCGTCGACGCTGATTCCGATGATCTTGCAGTTCCTTGCCGCGAAATCGTCCTTCAGGCCGGCGACCGCTCCGAGTTCAGTTGTGCAAACCGGGGTGAAATCCTTCGGGTGCGAGAACAGCAACGCCCAACCATCGCCGATCCAGTCGTGGAAGTTGATGGAACCCTCCGTTGTCTCCGCCGTGAAATTCGGGGCCTCATCGTTGATTCTCAATGACATCTCTCCGCCTCCTCTGCGCAGGGGTGTTCGCGAGCGAGCTTAGGGCCGCTTCATTTCCTAAGTCACCGTGAAATCCGCCACCGAAGCAAAAGGGCTGAAATCTCTGTCAGCACGTTGGTCAGGTCGCGGCCCAGATCGCCAATTCCGATTCTCTTGGTCATGGCTGAGCGGTAGTGTCCGGCGGTGCGAAGAGCGGTTGCCCAAGCATGGATTGGTGAAGGCCACCTCACCTACAGGCAGGGCGCGGTCCTCATCGCGGGTGCGGGCGTCGTGTTCAGCTTCACGGTGTTGTTGTTTCGCGGAACAGAAAACGCTACCGACTGGCAATTTCTGACGCTGCGGAGCGCAGGCGTCGCCTTGGCGATGTTGCTGTTGACGTGGTTACGGCGGCGAGGTCGACCGGTCGATTTCAGCGTCGTCGGGCCTTCAACGTTCATAGCCGGCCTACTGATGGCCGCCATGTCCATGTTGTACGTCCTGGCTCTGGCCCGAACGACGGCAGCCATGACCGTGGGCTTCATCGCCGCGGGACCCTTCTGCGGCGCGTTGTTCGGCTGGCTACTCCTACGCGAACGCGTCGGCCGACGAACCTGGGTAGCTATGGCTGTCGCCGCCGTCGGCATCGGGGTCATCGTGTCGGCGGGTCTCGGCGGCGGAGCAGCGACCGGCATGTTGTTGGCCGCGATGATTCCGGTTCTCTTGGGCCTCTACAACGTGCTGATCAGATCGACACCCGGGGTCGATCCGGTCATCCCAGCTCTGATCGGAGGAGTCACGGCGACACTGGTGGCGGCAACGGCCGCCGTGATCGAGACCGGACTGTCAATGTCGACCAGAGACGCCTTCCTGGCCGGGGCAGCTGGTTTCGTGCTTCTCGGCATAGGCCTCCCTCTATTCAATCTCGGCCACCGTTACGTGCCGACGGCGCAGGTCAGTCTGCTGATTATGACCGAACTGGTATTGGCGCCGTTGTGGGTATGGATCTGGCCCGGCGAAACGCCCGAACCTACGACCCTCCTTGGAGGGGCGATCGTGATCGGTGCCGTTGTTTGGCAGATCACTGGCGCGCAGGAAGACGGCGGTCACGAAGTCACGTCTCCGCCAACGGCCGTTTCGCGCTGACTCCGGTCTAGTGCCGACGACCTAACAGGCCTTCATCTACCAGGAGCCGCGGTCGATGGCCAAAGGGAGAGGCAAGGAGCAGCTGCATGCAACGTACGATTGTTCAGATTGCAAGGGTCAGGCTCGCCGATATCCGGACGGGAGATGTCATCAATGGACACCCCGACGAGGAGTACGGCTGGTTCGAGGTCCGCGCTGTGCGACAGCTGCCGAGCGGCGATCTGGTTGCCGTAGGCGACACCTCGCAGCAGTCGGTCAAGGGGTCACCGGTGGATCTGGCCGGAGTTCAAGTGACCAAACAGGTGGACGTGCCTCCCGGACAAAGCGCACAACCCGATGTTCACGCAGAGGCTTCGAGCAACTGACCTGGCCTCGATCCCAGCTAGCCGGAGGACGCGTCCAGGAGCATTGCCTGGTGTTCGGGAGCTGCGACCGAGGCGATCAGCTCAGCTCGCGCTGCCGTTGAAGCACCCCGGATGTCGGCCACGCCGTGTTCGGTGACGACCATGTCCACGTCGGTGCGCGGTGTCGAGACCACATCAACATTCGGCACGATCGTCGAATCGCCTCCACGCGTCGTAGACCGCAATGCGATGATCGACAGCCCACCCTCGGATCGTGACGCTCCCAAGCAGAAGTCAGCGTGACCCCCGATTCCGGACACGAGTCGCTTTCCGACGCGCTCGATGTTGACGGAACCATCCAGACCTACCTGAAGCGCGGCGTTGAGTGCAACGAATCGATCGATCGACCCAATCGTCGCTATCTCATGAGTCCTCTCGACGGGCAGAAGACGGAGCTTACCGTCATCCGCGAGCTCATCTAGCGCCGACCCACCCCACGTGTAACCCGCGGTGGCTTTGCCCGTAAGCAAGCGACGAGGACCGAGTTCGGCAACTGCGTCGGTGATGACACCGGTCCACACCGAGACTGGCCGGTCGAGCGACCTCAGGATGGCCTCGGCCACACCCCCTGGACCGATCTGGATGGTGGGATCGTCGGGTAACACGGACAGGACCGACTGAGCGACTGCCAACTCTGCGTCTTCGATCTGGCGCGGCGGCGCCAACGTCGCACCCTCTTGCCGAGCCAATGTGGCCACGATGTTGCCCGGTATTGGGGGCGCGCCCAGGTCGAACGCGTCTTCGTCAACTTCAACGACTACTTGGTCGGCCAGAAGGGCCGCTGTGTACCCCCACCCGACTGTGCCTCGGAACGCAAGGTCATCGCCCCGACGGACGCCCGCGATGACGACCACGTTGGGCCTTCGTACATCCGTGAAGTAGCGCGGGATCGAAGACAGGCGCATCGGGAGGTAATCGACGCGGCCTTCACTAATCGCGCGACCCACCCCCCCATTGGCCATGAACGCGACGCCGGTCATGTCGGCGAACCAATCCGGATTGGCGTTGGTCCAACCGACGGCAACCTCGGGTCGGTCACCGCCCACGATGCCGGCGACCTCGTCAGGAGGTACCAGCGCCATGTCGATGCCGTCGTTGTACGCGATGAGCGTCACGCAGGGCACCCTAGGTCGCGAGACCACGCCGCGGGCTCAGCCCCCCGCCCCGCAATGTTCCCGCTCACGGTTCTGGCAGCGTCAAACGCGCAAACGTGTGCGCTTTACGCTTGCAGGAAAACCCCCCTTCCCCCCCGAGTGGTGTGCCCCCCCTCTT
>JBPCTU010000457.1:0-7420 GCA_051011515.1 Acidimicrobiales bacterium | reverse complement strand
ACCTCCGGCTCCATCGACCTGGCGAAACAGAAAGGGGGCCAGCGCCCCTGCCAACCCAGCGATGATCCCGAGATCCAGGGCAAGGTTGTCGGGCACGAAACCTCTGGAGTCAGCTGCGCTCGCCGCGGCGCCGCAGAAGCCACAAGGCAGCTCATGTGCGTACCACCGTCAGGGCAACGGTGATCAACAACAGCACCGACAGTGGAATCGATCCGTCCCACCACAAGAAGCTGACCTCGGCGTCCTCGGTGTTCTGGAATATGAACAACAACAGCGCGACGGCGGCGATGCCCCCCAGGATCAACCGGAAGTTGACGCCTCCGGAGGACTCGAGGGATTCGAACTTGTTCTCACTCATCAGGCACCTCCGGTATCCGGTGCCAGCAAGGTAGTCCCGTTTGCGCCGGCGGGCGACCTAGCCGAGTCTGGTCGGGGAAACTGCGCTGACGGTCCTCTGGCTTGTCGAGACCGCATGCACCAGTGACACGATGGGGTCGGAGGTGCAATCGCCATGGACATCGCCATCACCGGCGCCACCGGCCTCATCGGCACGGCCCTCAGTGCCCACCTGACCGCTTCGGGACACACCGTCGTGCCGGTAACCCGCTCGGGTAACGAAGGCGTGGGCTGGGACCCGGCCGAAGGCCGAATCGATGCCGCTGGATTCGAAGGGCTCGACGCGGTGGTGCACCTTGCCGGCGAAGGCATCGGTAACCGTCGTTGGAACGACCAGACCAAAGCCCGCATCCTGGACAGCCGCGTCGACGGCACCGGACTGCTTGCCCAGACTCTGGCGGGGTTGGACAACCCGCCTTCTGTGCTGTTGAGCGGGAGCGCCATCGGTTTCTATGGCGATCGCGGCGACGAGATCCTCGACGAAGATGCCGGTAAGGGCGACGGGTTCCTCGCCGACGTCGTCGAGCAATGGGAAGCCGCAGCCGCACCTGCCATCGATGCCGGTATCCGTACGTGCTTCTTGCGAACCGGCATCGTCCTCACGCCCAAGGGCGGCGCACTCGCGAAGCTGCTGCCGCTGTTCAAGCTGGGCGCCGGCGGCAAGATGGGCTCGGGCAAGCAGTACTGGAGCTGGATCGGCATGCGCGACCAAGTCGGCATGATCGAATGGCTGTTGACTGCCGACGTCTCGGGTCCGGTCAACCTCACCGGCCCCGACCCCGTCACCAACACCGAGTTCACCAAGACCCTGGGGCGCGTACTAGGGCGACCCACCATGTTGCCGGTGCCCGCCTTCGGGCCAAAGCTGGTCATCGGCTCCGAGCTAGCCAAGGAGCTGCTGTTCACCAGCACCCGAGCGGTGCCGTCGGTCGCAACCAGCGGCGGCTACCAGTTCGCCGACGACACTCTCGAAGCCGCATTGTCTGTCTTGTTGTCGAAGTAGTCGCATCGCGTTGGTAGAAGCTGACGTAGTACCTGTGAGCACCGCTCGCCCTGATCCTCAATGGCGGGCTCGGCACAAGTACCGTTTGAAGAAGCCCAATCCCCCCGGAGCCACCAATGTCCGACGAATCGACCACGACCAACGACGAAGTGAACCCCCAAAGCGTTTCGGTGTCGCGGGTGATCGATGCCCCACCCTAGGCCATCTTCGACGTCCTCACCGATCCCCGGCAGCACCCGACCATCGACGGCTCCGGCAGTGTCCAGGGCGAGTTCTTCGGGCCCGACAAGCTGACCGGTGAGGGCCAGACCTTCGGCATGAAGATGAAGCTCCACGGCCTGCCATACAAGATCAAGTCGACCGTCAAGGAGTACGACGAGAACCGGCTCATCGCCTGGGCGCATATGGGCAAACACCGCTGGCGCTACGAGCTCGAACCCGTCGAAGGTGGAACCAAGGTGACCGAGACCTTCGACTGGTCGACCGCAGTCAGCCCCAAGTCCATCGAGATCATGGGATATCCGAAGAAGCATCGCCCGAACATGGAAGCAACACTCGAGAACCTCGACGCTCACGTCACCGGGTCCTGAGGCGTTCTTGAGCGTTCGACGCGTCGCCGCCTTTGACTTCGACGGCACCATCACCAAACGAGACACGCTCGCTCCATTCCTGTGGACCGTGGGCGGGGCCGGCGCCAACGTCTCGGGCTGGTGGTCGCTGCGGCGTTTGGCTCTGCAGCGCGACTCGTCTCTGCGCCGGGCGCTGGCCAAAGAGCGGATGCTTTCGAGGACGATGGGCGGGAAACCTCTAGTCGACCTCGAAGCTGCGGGCACCGAATACGCCGCCACGTTGCCTCCCAAATACCGCCCCGAAACCGTGAGCAAGGTCGACTGGCACCGCGAGCAGGGTCACGAGCTGGTTCTGGTCACCGCCTCGCTCGGCGTCTACGCCCGTCCGGCCGCCTCAGCGTTGGGGTTCGACGATGTCATAGCCGTTGACCTCGAGGTTGACAGCGAGGGATACATCACCGGCGCCCTGGCCGGCCCGAACGTGCGCGGCCGCGAGAAGGAGCGGCGCCTGAGGCAGTACCTGGAGGTCTCCAGCCCCGGTTCGGACAGTGGCGGCGTGGAACTCTGGGCCTACGGCAACAGTTCGGGCGACAAACAGATGCTGGCCATGGCCGACCACCCAACCTGGATCGGCCGCGATCACAGCTGAGCACTGCATCCAGATGCTCCTGCGAGGCGTAATTTCAAGGGAATCCGGGGCAAGGCAAGCGGGTTGCCTTGCCCCGGAACCCCTCTTCAGGAGCCGACATGAAAGCTGTTGTCAACGGAACCGTCATCGCCGAGTCCGACCGCACGGTCGTCGTGGAGGGCAACCACTACTTCCCCGCCGACTCAGTGAAAACCGAACACTTCATGCCCAGCGATCACTCCACGGTCTGCCCGTGGAAGGGCACCGCCAGCTACTACGACGTCGCCGTCAACGGCGAGACGCTGTTCAACGTCGCCTGGACCTACCCCGAGCCCAAACCCGACGCCGAGCAGATCCGCGACCACGTTGCCTTCTACAGCCAGGTCAGCGTCCAACCCTGAGCCGGTCATCGGCGCAGAAGGCTGCGGTCAGTTGGCCCAGGGGTCGTAGACGACGCTGACCAGTCCCACGAGCGCTGCTCCTACAGCGGCGCAGGCTGCCACGGCTCGACAGCCATCGAACACACGCGATGTCGTTTCGAGCCTGCGCGTCGCAAGCCAGGTCGCTGTACCAATCAAAACAATGGCTGTTGCCAGGAAGTCAGCTGCATCGGTTGGCGGTTCTTGGTCTTGGTCTCGCTCGTTGACGACCACCAGGAGCAATCCAGCGGCCACTGCGCTCAGCGCCGCAATCAGCGTCGTCCGGCGTGAGGTCACGGGCCCACCCTAAGGCTCGAGGACCCACACCTCTAGCTCACCCAGCGCGTCCTGCATGGTTCGTACGAGCCGTCCGACGTCGTCGTCCTCGTTGTCCCAGACAACGATCGCCTCTTGGGCGTTGCGGGCAAACCAGGCGTCCCTTCTGGCCAACGCTCCCCTGGCGGCCTTCTTGTCGGCGGGTTCCTTCTTCTGAAGCGTGATGACCTCTGTTGCCGCCTGTGCCAGCACCCCGAACTTCTCCCGCTCCGTCGCGGGCCATACCGACTCAGGGTCGGGGTAAGGCAACACAAGGGCAAACGGCACGCCGGCCTCGGCGGCAGCCTGAGCGCCGATCATCTCGGCCCCCAGCCGGGCTCCCGACAACACCACCAGGTCATCGTGCATCTCGGCCTTGGCGGCCAGGATCTCGGCCAGCTGCGATCGCAGCCGATCGGCCACCTCGACCTCTCCGTAGCCACCTAGCTCCCGCGGTCTGAGCCCGAGGACAACCAGTCGGTGCCCTTCGGGCGGTTCGCGGCCGGTGGGGTCCTTGCCGGTTGGCACGCTCGGGCGTTTCACCTTGTCGGGTTCGCCGATCTCGGTCGGGCGTTCGCTGCCTGTGCGGGGCTGCTGGGTGAACGTCGCCTCCACCGCCAACCGGTCCGCCAGGTCGTTCCATTCGTCGCCGGCATGCCCCTTCACCCACGTGAACTCGATGTCGCGGGGCCGCACCTCGGCTATCAGCGGCTCCCACAGATCCCGGTTGGCAACGGGCTCCTTCTTCGAGTTCACCCAACCCCTACGCAACCAACCTTCCCACCATCGGTCCCGGAAACAGTTGACGACATAGGTCGAGTCGCTGATTACCTCGAGGGGGCCATCGTTGGCTCGGGTTGCCTCCAACACGGCCTGAAGCTCCATCCGCTGGTTGGTGGTGTCGGCGGATGGACCCGCGGCGAACGGGCCGTCGGGGGAGATCCACGCCCAACCGCCAGGCCCCGGATTACCGCTGCATGCGCCATCTGTGTAGACGCGACGTCGGGGTTCACTCACGTTGTTCGGGCCGTTGATGCTGACTCATCGCGCCCATGTTCGCACGGTGGACGTGTGGGCACGGGCGACCCTGGTTTTGACAGCGCACGGACCGAGGTAGAGAGTCAGGAGGACGTCTGGCGACAACCGGACGAACCGGGCCGATGGCAAGGGCGCGATCGCCGAAAATCCCCGACGATTCAGAGCAGTAGCCACCTTCGGCTGCGAGGATAGGAACCCTATGGTCGACCATTTCACCCACCAGCTGCCCGACATCGACCCGGTCGAGACCAAAGAGTGGGTCGACAGCCTCGATGCCCTGGTCGCCTCACAAGGCAAGGTTCGGGCCCGCTACATCGTCGCCAAGCTGATGGAGAGGTCCCAAGAACTACAGGTGGGCAACGCCCCGCTGGTTTCGACCCCCTACGTCAACACCATCCCCCGCGAGAATCAGCCGTTCTTCCCCGGCGATGAGGACATCGAACGCCGCATCCGGGCCTTCATCCGCTGGAACGCCGCGGTCATGGTGATCCGGGCCAACAAGATGGCCGAGGGCATCGGCGGGCACCTGTCCACCTTCGCCAGCTCGGCGCTGCTCTACGAAGTCGGCTTCAACTGGTTCTTCCACGGCAAAGACACCGGCCAACCCGGCGACCACGTCTACTTCCAGGGCCACGCCGCGCCTGGTGTGTACGCCCGGGCGTTCATGGAAGGCCGGCTCACCGAAACCCAGCTCGACAACTTCCGCCAAGAAATCGGCGGCACCGGACTCTCCTCGTACCCCCACCCCCGGCTCATGCCCGACTTCTGGGAGTACCCCACGGTGTCGATGGGTCTCGGGCCCATCAACTCCATCTACCACGCCCGGTTCAACCGCTACCTGAACGACCGGCGCATCGATGACACAACGGCCACGAAGCTCTGGAGCTTCCTGGGCGACGGCGAATGCGACGAGCCCGAAACCCTGGGCGCCATCTCGCTGGCCGGCCGCTCACACCTCGACAACCTGGTGTGGGTCGTGAACTGCAACCTGCAGCGCCTCGATGGGCCGGTGAGGGGCAACGGCAACATAATCCAAGAGCTCGAAGGAATCTTCCGAGGTGCCGGCTGGAACGTAATCAAGGTGATTTGGGGGTCGCGCTGGGACGAGCTGTTGCAGCGCGACGTAGACGGCGTGTTGTTGAACAAGCTGAACACCACCGTCGACGGCGAGTACCAGCGGTACGCAGTCGAGTCGGGGGGCTACATCCGCGAACACTTCTTCGGACCCGACCCCCGGTTGCGACGGATGGTCGAACACCTCAGCGACGACGAGATCCGCGATCTCCCTCGTGGTGGCCACGACGCCGAAAAGGTCTACGCCGCATTCAAGGCGGCTTCGGAGAACGTCGGTTCGCCGTCGGTCATCCTGGCCAAGACGATCAAGGGCTGGACGCTGGGCGAGGGCTTCGAAGGCCGCAACGCCACCCACCAGATCAAGAAGATGACCAAGGACCAGCTGCTCGAGCTGCGCCAGCGGCTGCACCTGATCGACGAGATTCCCGAGGAAGCGCTCGACGACGGCATGCCGCCGTACTACCGGCCACCCGAGGACTCCGACGAGTACCGCTACATGGTCGATCGTCGCCGGGCCCTCGATGGCCCCGTACCTGCTCGGCTGAACCGCACTCGGCGGCCGCTCGAGCTACCCGATCCGAAGATCTTCGCCGACTACGACGAGGGCTCCGGTGGTCGTGAGGTGTCGACCACCATGGTGTTCACGGCGATCCTGCGGAACCTGATGCGCCACGAGGAGTTCGGATCCAGGGTCGTCCCGATCGTGCCCGACGAGGCCCGCACCTTTGGCATGGACAGCCTGTTCCGGGAGTTCGAGATCTACGCCCCGATGGGTCAGCTGTACGAGCCCGTCGACCATGACCTGTTGTTGTCCTACGCCGAAGACTCCGACGGCCAAATCCTCGAAGAGGGCATCACCGAGGCCGGGTCGCTGGCCAGCTGGATCGCCGCCGCCACCAGCTACGCCAACCTGGGTGTGCCGATGGTGCCGTTCTTCACCTTCTACTCGATGTTCGGGTTCCAGAGAGTTGGCGACCTCATCTGGTCGGCTGCCGATTCGAGGGCTCGAGGTTTCTTGATGGGTGCCACCGCCGGCCGGACGACGCTGATGGGCGAAGGCCTGCAGCACCAGGACGGCCACAGCCTCGTGCTGGCGTCGACCGTGCCCGCATGCCAGGCCTACGACCCGGCGTTCGCATACGAGCTGGGATCCATCATCAACGACGGCCTGCAGCGGATGTACGGCAACAGCGAGGACATCTTCTATTACATCGCCATCTACAACGAGAACTACGACATGCCGCCCCAGCCCGACCATGTCTCCGACGCCGACATCGTCAGCGGCCTGTATCACTGGGCTGACGCGCCCGAGGCGAAACGTGCCGCGACCATCCTGTTTTCGGGGCCGTCGCATACTGCCGCACGCCAGGCCCAGGCCGAACTGGACGAACACTATGGGGTTGGTGCGAGCTTGTGGAGTGCCACGAGCTACAAGCGGCTACGCGAAGAGGCTCTAGACGCCGAACGTTGGAATCGCCTGCACCCGGACGAGCCGCAGCGGGTGCCCGACGTGGCCCAGAAGCTCGGGTCGACGGCGGGGCCGATCGTGGCGGTCAGCGACTACATGACGTCGGTGCCCGATCAGATCTCTCGTTGGGCGCCGCGCCGGTTCACACCCCTGGGCACAGACGGCTACGGCCGCTCCGACACCCGAGAGGCGCTACGCCGGTTCTTCGAGGTGAACATGCCCCATGTCGTCATCGCTGTGTTGGCGGCGCTGGCTGCCGATGGCGACATCGACCCATCGGCGGTCGACGACGCGATCAGACGTTACGGCGTCGATGCCAACGCGCCGAACCCGTACACCTACGACGTCCCCGCCCCCTAGCCGGTCGGGCACACGCCTGGTGGTTGTGTGTCAGCCCACCCTGCGACGGCTTCCAGGTCGCGCCCGCGGCCGTGATCGGCCCGCCCCGCGGCGGCATCCAACCTGCGGACGGCATTGAGACCGGTTCTGCCAGCGTAAAGTGAGCGCGGG
>JBPCTU010000456.1:0-6917 GCA_051011515.1 Acidimicrobiales bacterium | reverse complement strand
GTGACCACCACTTCCCCGGTTCTCGCGATCATCGATCCGGAGTACGTCGACCGCATCATCGACATCCCCGAAGCGGTGGCGTCGATAGAGCAGTACTACCTCGTCGGGCCCGACGACGAAGTCGCAGCCGCGATCGAAACCCTCGCCGATGCCGGCTACAGCGCCAACCGCTGGTCGGACCTCTTGCACACCGAACCCGGCGAGCTGCCGGCTGTGGAAGCCCGCGACCTCGGCTCGATCTTCTTCACCTCTGGCACGACAGGCCTGTCGAAGGGCGTGATGATGCCCCACGCGCACATGTACCTCTTCGCCGACGAAACCGTTTCCATGACCGAGCTGACCGAGGAGGACACCTACATGTCCGTCGGTCCGTTGTTCCATGGGAACTCACAGTTCCTGGCCGCGTATCCGGCACTGATAGCGGGGTCCCGTTACGTGCTGCACCAACGATTCAGTGCCTCGGAATGGATCGATCAGATCCGCGCCGCGAAAGCGACGGTCACCAACTTCATCGGCGTGATGATGGACTTCGTTTGGCAACAAGACCCTCGCCCCGACGACTCAGAGAACGACCTTCGGTGTGTTTTCGCCGCCCCTACGGCCAGTTCGATTCTCGACGATTTCAAGGAACGGTTCGGGATCGAAGCGTTCGTCGAAGTATTCGGGCTCACCGAAACCTGTATGCCGATCATCGCCCCCTACGGCGTGGACCGCCCGGCGGGCGCAGCCGGCCTCTTGAATGCGGATTGGTTCGACATCCGCCTGGTCGATTCCGAGACCGACGAAGAGGTCCCGGTGGGCGAAGTTGGCGAACTGATCGTACGCGCGAAATACCCGTGGACGACATGCCAGGGTTACTTCGGAATGCCCGACAAGACCGCAGAGGCCTTCCGAAACCTCTGGTTCCACACCGGCGACGGGCTAAGACGCGACGAAGACGGGTGGTACTACTTCGTCGATCGGCTCAAAGACGCGCTTCGGCGCCGAGGCGAGAACATCAGCTCCTACGAAGTCGAACAAGGTTTGCTGTCACATGATGCTCTCGCCGAGGTCGCCGCCATCGGGGTTCCCGCCGACCAAGAGGCCGGTGAGGACGAGGTGATGGTGTTCCTGGTGCTCGAACCCGGAGCAAGCGTCACTGCCGAGGAGATCTGGGGTTACGCCGACCGCCAGCTACCCGCATTCGCAGTTCCCAGGTACCTCCGTTTCATCGACGAGCTACCGAAGACCCCGTCGGAGAAGGTGAGGAAGATCGCTTTGCGGGAACAAGGCGTCGACGACCAGAGCCACGATCGCGGTCCACAACCGCGCCGCAGAAAGAAGTGAGTGGAGTCGGAACTATGTCGGACAAACAGACAGTGATGTTGGAATCGGCAACGGGCCGCGGCCACATCGTCGCCATGGACTCGGCCTATGACGTGGAGGCCGCCAACCGCGGGCGCGACGTCTGCGTCAACTCCTCCTACTGCGGCGTCCTCCCAGCACGGTTCATCGCCGAGGTCGCACCAAGAGGCGCCATCGGTATGGACTGCGGAATCGGACCGGAAGGATCAGCCATCGCCGGGCTCTGGTACCTCGAAGCGCTGGGCATCCCAGGCGCGGTCGCCGACGTGATGACCGCACACCTCGGCAACGGCGTGCATCTGTACGAGAACGGCGTCATCAGCTTCCTGAACCAACCTGCCGCCGACTGCGGTGTGATGGCGGGGATGAGCGTGAAGGACGCTGCGCTCGTTCTGCTCGAACAGGACCCGGTGGGTGCGTCCGCGTCGGAGATAACCAACCGCACGGTGATGGAGACATCACCCGATGGTCGCCACGTCATCGCGACGGACTCCATCGCGTTCGGCACAGACGAAGACACCGGACGGAACGTGTTGGTGACAGCCGGCCACACCGGCAGGTCAGCGGTGCCCTATCTTCGCCGCACGAGCCCGTGGGGTTTCGTGTGCTCGGACGGCGGCCGCGGCATGGATGATTCCGGCATGGCCGGCCTCGAGATCGTCGAATCCGATGGACTCGCAGGCGCAACCGCCGATGCTCGCAAAGCTCGCATGGGCAGTGGGCTGTCGCACTACCACGACGGCGTTATCTCTGCCGCCAACGGTCCCGCCCGCGAACGCGGCGTGCTGGTCGACATGCCAGTACCGGAAGCAGCAAGTTTGTTGCTGAAACGATGAGCTGGGGGTCGGAGGAGGCACCCGACACCCAACCAACCGTTGTCGACCTCACCGGTGACGAACCCACTTCGCCGTCATTCAACCCTGAATCGACGGCCTCAAGCCTCGCCAAGGGACTTGGTTTGGTCGGGGCCGCTCTGCTGATTCTCGTGATCGGCCTCGTGTTCTTCGACGGCGGCTCGCGGAAGGAGGAGGCCACTCCACCTCCCACCGTCGATCGACTCGAACCGCCAGACGGACCAACTCCGATACCCGCAATCGAGACAGCGAGGGGTGCGATGGGCTTCAGCGACATCTTGGCGCTCGTCAGAGAGGCACGCGAGTCAGGAGTCATGCCCGAGGCCTACACGTCTGAAGCCCCCCCAACCGTGTCCCCACTCACCGGTGGAGTCTCCCTGTGTGGTGAGCTCCACCTCGAGCCGGGTGGCATCTTCGAGGGCGCCCTCTGGTTTGAAATCGGTGAAGGCGGTTCGGTCACGACCTGGGCCGGCCGCCCTCGACCCGACCGCACTCTGGCAGAGGATTTGTTGGACACCTGGGTCGGCGGGCAGGGATTGGCGCGAGCAGGCGACGGCTTGATCGTGCGGCCGTATGACATGCCCTCGGTTGGCCTGGTCTATTGGCAGCTCGATGCAGAAATCTCGCCTGTAGCGGGTGCCGGGCCCCGGGCGCGGTTCTTGGCCGCGAGCGGAGACCTCGTCGCGTTCGAGGAGGCAGGTGAGCTGTTGGTGGTTGACGTCGCCCAAGATCGCGTGGTGGGGGTCTATGTACCAGCTGCGCCACGGTCGGAGATCCAAACCGCCGTGTTCAACCCCTCAGCGAACCGCATCGCTGTGCTCGACAACTTCGCCATCGTGTCTACGGTCGACCTTCGAACAATGGAGGTCGTCCACTCGACCCCGACGCGGGCTGCAAGTGTCGTCTGGACCTCCGAGAACGAGATCGGTGTGGTTCGAGCGGTGCCCTCGAGCTTCGTACTGGCCTCTGTCAACATCAATGACAGCTCCGAGGTCGAGACCCACCGCCTGATCGATGGCGTGCCCTGGCACCTCTCGGGAATCGGCAACTCGTGCTGATCGATCCGCCGCCGGACCCGGAGGCGGACAGTTCAACCCGAACCAGCCGGATGGTCACGGTTTTGGCACTCGCTGCGGTGGGGCTGGGTGTCGTCCTCAGCGCTGCATGGATGACCAGCACTACCCGACCCGACGAACCGCCGCCGGAGAGCACCGAACCCGCCCCAACAACTCCGCCGACGGCGAGACCGGCACCGGGGACTCGACTCGTCCGCAGCGACGGCAATCCCGGCGCCCTCGCGGCGCCCCTCCGGCTGCTGCACGGCTCGTCACCCTCCTATCAGCTCCAACTCGACCCCGACGGCGCGGTCTCGGTGGCCATCGAGCCGCCCAACACTCGGGCCCTCGAAGTACCGGACGGAACAATTCTCGACGGATTCCCCGTGGCGAGTGTCGCCGGAGGCGTACTCGTGATCCCATCCGACAAGGCCCTGGGCGCGGTCACGTTCTGGACCGCGGCAAACGGAATCGAGCTGCCGCTCCCCAAGGCGCCGAACTCCACCAGCTACCTCACCGCGGGGGACGAGTCGGCGGTTCTACTCTCCGACGGCGACCTGGTCGTGTTGAACATGGCTACTCGGACCGAGACCCTTCGGACCGAAGCCCGTCTCGACGGCGTACAGGTGGTCAATGCATGCCTGAGCCCCGACGAGACCCACATCGCGATGGTTGCCGGCGACGGCCGCGGCATCATCGTCAGGTTCGCGGACGCAACGACCGTTCATGACTTCGAGACCAGTACACCGCTGGGCGGCGTCGCATGGACCTCCCCCCGCCAGTTCGTGAACCTCGACGAAAGACAACGCGGTCGTGTCTTCCTGGCCACCGATGTCGACTCTGCTTCGACCGAGGTCATCGCGACAGCTGGGGATGATGGCCCCTGGCACCTCCTGTCCAACGGGTCCGGCTGTTGAGGCACAACACCGGAATCCATCTGGCTCTCTGTTCTGTGATTCTGATGTGGGGAGGCGTCTTCGTCGCTGTCGCAAAGTTGTTGCCATCGATGGACGCCCTTCAACTCGTCACGATCAGGTTCGTGCTCACGTCGGTGGCGTTTGGTCTCATCTTCCTGGCGACGCCGTCACTTCGACCCAGGCTCACCCGGCAACAACTCGGCGTCCTGGTTGTTGCCGGGGCCTTGGCCGTACCGGGCGCCCAACTCCCTGTCGTCCAGGGCCAGAACTATCTGTCTCCGGCATTGGTATCGGTATTCGTCACCCTTTCGCCGGCGTGGGCGGCCGTGATCTCGGCAATCTGGCTGAAGGAACGATTCACGTACTGGCAGATCTTCGGCTTTGTCGTGGCCTTCGCCGGATCGGTCGTCGTGATCGTCACCGGGACGGGAGACGGAGATCTCACCGTCGACAACCCATGGGGCGCATCGCTGGCGCTCCTAACCCCAGTGTGCTGGGGAACCTACACGGTGATGTCCAAACCACTGAGCACCAAGTATCCGCCCCTGACCTCTGTTGGTGTCGCGGTAATCGCCGGCACGCTGCTAATGGCGCCCCTATACCCGCACAGCGTCGGTGTGCTCGGCGATCTGACCGCCTCGGATTGGATGTGGCTGCTCTATCTGCTCTTCGGCGGCACGCTCATCACATACTGGATCTGGTACAAGGCACTCGCTCGCATGCCGGCCAGCAAGACGGCGGCATACATGTACGGCGTACCGTTCGCCGCGTTGTTGTGGTCTTGGCTGTTACTGGACACGGTGCCCACCGGTCTGGCTCTCGCCGGCGGCGCAGTCATGATCGCCGGGGTGATCCTCACCCAGTGGTCGGGCCCCACATCACAACCCGAACCCGAATTGAGAGAACAGGCGGCTACTGAGCCGTAAAGCCGCCATCCACCGACAAAACCGAACCCTGGCAAAGCGTCGAGTCGTCGGACGCGAAGAACAGCACAGCGCTTGCGATCTCATGAGCGAAACCCATGCGGCCGATCGGCATCACGCCCCGGAGCATGTCCTTGGCCTCTTCTTGATCGGGCATCAACTTCGTCCAACGCTCCATCATCGGAGTCTCGATGACCCCAGGGCACACACAGTTGAACCTCACGCCCGAAGCGGCGAGTTCGATGGCCATGTCTCGCGTGAACACGACCAGTCCACCCTTCGCGCCTCCGTAAGCGGTCGACAGCGGGAATCCGACGAGGCCGTTCAGGGACGCCATGTTGATGACGCTGCCCGATCCTCTCTCGACCATCGCCGGCACCACGTGTTTGCAGAACAACCAGGGCCCTTTGAGATCGGTGTCCAAGACGCGGTCCCACTCCTCTACCGTCGTCTCGTCGTAAGTTCGGTTTAGTTCGGCACCGGCGTTGTTGACCAAGATGTCCACATGACCCCACCGGTCATGGGCGACAGCAGCTACCGCCGCGACATCGTCTTCGATCCGGACGTCGCAGCCGATGGCGCCGACCGCATCTCCTAGGTCCTCGGCCAATGCCTCTGCTGCGGCGAGTTCACGATCGGCGATGAGAACCTCGGCGCCCTCGTCCACGAACCGTCGCACGGTCGCCTCGCCGATTCCGCTGGCGCCCCCGGTGACAATGCTGGTCTTTCCTTCGAGCCTCAATTTGGCCTCCTTCAACTAGAGCCCGGTCCTACCTGCTTCGCGCACGAACGGCACCGCATCGGAATGTGGTGGTGGACCGGCTTTTGATCCCGTCGTGAACCCGCCGTCAGTTGTCAGACAGTGACCATTCGTGAAGCCGGATTCATCGCTAGCCAGGAAGAGAGCAGCATTGGCGACATCGCTAGCCAAACCAGGCCGACCCTTGATCGGGGATATCTCTTCCAACCGCTCGAGGAGGTCGTCCATCGCCTGGTGATCTCCCAGGTGCGCATGAGCCGCCAGCGGCGTGGTCACCCCACTAGGCGCAACACAGTTGACGCGAATCCCGAACCGACAAAGTTCCGCTGCGACGTTCTTGGTAAGCCCGACGATGGCGTGTTTCGCTGCCGAATATGCGTGCGGTCCGAACCCCCCGTTGATACCTGCAGTGCTCGCAACATTGATGATCGAGCCTGACTCTTGGGGCTTCATTACCCTCGCCGCGTGTTTCAGGCCTAGAAACGTGCCATTCACCAACACGTCGTTGGTCACCTTGAACTCGTCGAAATCGATCTGATCGATGGGTGCACGGGCACCGAGGATTCCGGCGTTGTTCATCATTACGTCCAACTTGCCGTAATCGTCGACGGCCCCGTCGACGAGTGATGCAACATCATCCTCGATCGTCACGTTGCAGTGCCGGTAGGTGGCAGAGGAGCCCAAGCTCTCGGCGACCGCAGCTCCGGCCCCGTCCTGGATGTCAGCAACGACCACGACAGCACCCTCGCTCACGAAACGGCGAGCTGTCGCCTCTCCGATTCCACTCGCCGCACCGGTCACTATCGCAACACGGCCATCGAGTCGGAGCGTCATTCGGGACCCGGGGTGAAGCGATCCATCTGGTAGCCGTATGAGACTGCCGGCTCGAAGAACTGCTCGACGGCCGGAGCAATCTCTGCCACGGACTTGGCGAGGTTCAGCAACGACGTGTCGGCAGGGTCCATGTCGTCGGCCATCTCGACCGACGCCAGATACTCGAGGACCGCTTCCATACGCGGGACCATCACGTCGGAGAAGGCCTGCAGTTCCTCCATCGTGGAGCC
>JBPCTU010000455.1:0-4898 GCA_051011515.1 Acidimicrobiales bacterium | reverse complement strand
GTGGCCTCAGGTTGCCCCGACCCTGAATGAGGTATCGGCGCAGTTGACGACCGAGGACCTCCGAGAGTTGAACAGACGCGTTGCCGAAGGTGAGTCAACGAGCGAGGTCGCATCGGACTGGCTAGCTGAGCGTGGCCTTGTTGGGTCTTGAGCAGGCACGGAACTTGGCGCGGCATTCTTGCCGCTTCAATGTGCCGGCTCCTGACCGTGGACAGCGGTCTCTCGCGAATGAGGGTCGTACTCGCCAGGAGCGATCCCGGTGAGGTCCAACAGATGTTGGCGCTCCGCGCCGGTACGCCTTCTTGTCACGATCAAGAGCAGGCTAGGCAGGACCATGAGTGACACCAGAAGTGAGAAGACGATCATGACTGCCGTGAGCGTCCCAAAGGTCACGAATATCGGCATGGGCGCAAACGCCATCACGCTGAATCCGATGACCGACGACAGTGCCGATACCGCGAGCGCGCCACCAGTGCCTTCACCAGCGCGCCGCAGCGCTGGGAACCTGCTGGGCTCGTCTTCGAACTCTTCACGGAAACGCATGGTGAAGTGGGTTGAGTAGTCGATGCCCACACCCACGGCAATGGCAGCGATGGTCGCAGTGACGACGTTGATCTTGTAGTCAGCGAGGAACATGAATCCGTAGACCCAACCGACCACTAGCAGGATGGGAGTCACAGCAGTGATCCCGTACTTCGCCGACCGCATGAACACAGCCGCCAGAAGTGCGCACAAGATCAAGGCGACCGGCAGTGCGAGCAACATGGCATCGGTAAACGCGGCGAGGCTGTCCTGCTGGGTGATGGTCTCGCCTGAAACACTGATAACGGCGAGGGTCGCCCCGGAGGAGGACGCTTCCAGAGACGCCGCTGCGTCGTCGAGCGCGTCGCGAGCGTCGAGAATTATCGCGTCCTCAGTGAAGGTCGGGATTCCCACCTGCACAAGGGTGGCGTAGTTTCCAGCCCCGTCGGTCCAGATCAGCTCCGTCACGCTGTCAGAGGGGTATGCCACGACCCCCTCGTCGGTCCGTATCCCTTGGGAGAAGGCGAGATCGTAGATCGCGCGAATCTGGTCGGCGGAGTCGGGCAGGCCATCGCCATCGTCATCCACGACCACTATCCCTGCCGCGCCTAGGGAGGCAGGAGACTCTACTGCGGTGCGAACGACCGTCACTGCGTTGTCTTCGACGGTGAGCGCGCCGTTCAGGTCGCGCGAGAGGTAACCCGGGTCGGCTCCTGCCTCGGCAGCGTCGAGGTCAACGACCACCTCTTCCAGTGCAAGCAACGTGGCGGGTGGCGTGAGGTCGCCTTCGACATAGACGAATCCCGAACCACCCCCGCCCGTGTCACTGAAGTGGGTGTCGAGAAGCTCCACGCTCTGAATGAAGTCGCTGTCCTCGGAGAAGAAGTCGCTGAACTCGAACTCCGAGTCCACCTGCGTGAACGCGACGGCACCGACGATTGCCAGCGCAAACGTGACCGGGATGGTGATGACCCGCCAGCGAGCAAGGAAGTGGACCAGGTCACCCGCCGCCTTGAAACCGTGTCCTGCGCCTTTGATCACATCGCCTGTGGGACGACCCGCCTCGGCGGCGCGGCGGTAGATGCGTCGAGTCCAGCGCATCGGCAGATAGACGAAGAACGGCAGAAACAAGATCGCCAACAAGCCGAATCCCACGGGTGGGAGGACAACGCTGAATGTGACCGCGCTGCCGGCGACCAACGTCATCACGACGAAGCCGATCTTGTACGGGATCATGCGGCCGCGGTCGAGTGGGGGTTGACCCAGGCTGTCCTCGATCGAGAACAGCCACTTCGGGGTGATCAGCCCAAGAATGAGATAGCCGATCAGCAGCGCAATCGCCGTTCCGATCCCGAATTGCACTATCGCCTGGATGCCGGCGACCCCGTTTGAAATGAACGCTGCCGCTGAAGAGATCACGGCCAGAGTCAAGGCAGGGAATACCAAGGTCAGGCCGCGTGGGTACGCGCGAATGCGCGGGAAGCCTGCAACCTGTTCTTCTCTGGCGCGGCCGCTTGCGTGCACGAAGAAGTCGACACCGAAAGCAATGACCGAGATCGGAGCGATGAAACCGAGCAACATGCCGCCCTCGAAGCCGAGCACAGTGAGTACCGCGTTGTACCAGAGCATGGTGATGGCCAAACCGACGGCCACCATTGCTGCGGCCCAATAGGAGCGCAGCAACGCACCCACAAGAACCATTATCCCGACGACCGACAAGAGGATGTACGGGGACGACTCAGCCAGCTGCTCTTCAGCGGTCAGGTCGCCGTCGATCGCTACGCCGAGCATTGTGTAGCTGGCCTGCTCCCCTTGCAGCACCGACTGCACGTCCCTGAGGTACTCCTGGCCTTCGGGGCCGATCTCGCCGAATGTTTCGGTGTCGCGTCCGCCCAGGTTCGTGAGATCGATTACGACCGCAGTACTGAACGCTGGTGCTGCCCAAACAACAATTTCGACGCCGTCGACCTCGGCGATGCGGCTGGTGGCCAGCTGCGAGAGGGTGTCCCTCAATGGGCTCCCCACCACGCCGTCGCCGAGGATCTCCGCGAGAGCGACCTTGACTTCGCCATCGGTCGCTGTGGCCAGGCCTCCTTCCAAGGCTTCGTCGACCTTGTCCGCGAGTGAAAAGACCCCGTTGACCTCTTCTTCGAGGTCAGACCGGAATCTCGTGCCCAGGTCGGCGTTCAGCTCCGCATCCGACCGCAATGCATCCGAGTTGACCTTGACTTCGTACAAGACCTCCTGGGTCAGAGCGTCGGTGCCTCGGCCCTCGACGATGAACACGGCGTCGGCGAGCGGTGAGGAGTTCTGGAATCGGGCCTCTGTGAGGTCCAGCGTGTCGTAGATCTCGCCTGATGGATCGAAGTTGGGATCGTCTTCGGAGCGATTCGCGGCAAGGGGCACCGAGATCAGGGTGATGACCGCGATGCCGATGGTGATCCACAGAATCTTGGTGTTGACCCACTCGAAGAAAGCCTTCGTTCGCTGCCCACCACCAACTTCTATGTCCTCATACCCCACCGTCGACTCCCCCAACTTCGGATCCGCGATGCGTCCATCCGGACTCCCACCCTTCCAGGGGTGGGTGAATTCGTCAAAGGACCTTGGTCCTGCCTCAGCGTGTGCTGTGAGCGACTGCGGTGACGATTATCTGGCGATGCGCGCTGCTAATTTCCCTCCGTGCAAAGAGCGACGATCTCGGTGAAGAGAGCGGTGCAGGACTCCAGATTCTGGGCTGCGGCGATCGCCGTTGTCCTGGTCGCAGTCGCAGTCGCAGTCACCGGCGCGAGTCGAGCAAGTGCTCAGGCGCCGGACGACGCAGGCCTGCGGGTCGCGATCCTGGGGGACTCCTACATCTCCGGCGAAGGTACCGGGCACTTCATCTCCGGTACTGATATTTCCAGCAACCGATGCCACAGGTCGGTGCGATCGTGGGCGTATATGACCGGCGCTGTACTCGCGGACGGGGATACGAATGACATCGCGTTCTTCGCGTGTTCGGGGGCAACTACCGACGACATGTGGAATGCCAACGGTTCCTCACATGGCAACGAGCGGGCACAGCTGGAAGCGTTCGAGGCGGCTCATAGGCAGAACCCCTTCGATGTGGTGTTCGTCTCGATTGGCGGAAACGACGCCGGCTTCGGCGACGTGGCGCTGGCCTGCGTGACGACGAACTGCAGAGGTGACTCGAGTTACACCTCGAGGCTGGATACCGAGGTCACGCCGCTGGTCATGCAGGTGTTGCAGCGGCTCCGTGCTGTCACGGGCAGTCAGGTCCCGATCTTCCATATGGGTTATCCCGACCCGCTGAGGCCGGCCGGCAGCTGCTTTGGCCTACTGGGGATCTCGCAGGCCGAACAAGCTTGGTTGTCGAACGTGTACGTCGCCACGCTGAACTCGGAGCTCGCTCGGGCAGCTCGGCAAGCGGGCGTCAACTTCGTCGACTCGAGTTCGTGGTTCGACGGACACAGCATCTGTCCACCTTCGGGTGCCGAGCGATTCGCCAATGGGCTCCGGTTGTTCAGTCAATCCGACAGCCTGCACCCAACTCGAGCCGGCTACCGAGAGATGCAGCGCAGATTCGCGTTGAGTCACATGGAGGGCTCCGAGTTGGCCACTGCCTCCAACCCAGCACCGAACGACCGGGGAGTGAGGTTCGCCCAGACATGTGCGGGGGTGCCCGCGACCTTCCTCGGCACAGCGGCGAGCGATCCGATCATTGCAACCGCTGGACCGGACGTCATCGTTGCTCTCGGTGGCCCAGACGTGGTTTATGGACGTGGCGGTGATGACCTGATTTGTTTGGGCCCTGGTGATGACTGGGTGGCGGGCGGACCGGGCGCGGACCAAATCTGGGGCGGACCGGGATCTGACAACATAAGCGGAGGGCGTGGGGCAGACTCCATCCGCCCCAACTCCGGGAACGACATCGTCCGCGGGAGCCATGGGAACGACAGAATCCGGGGCGGCGGCGGCAGGGATCGACTACTCGGTGGGCCGGGAGACGATCACCTGTGGGGGCAGTTCGGCCGGGACCGCCTCAGCGGTGGTGCGGGCACCGACTCCTGCATCGGGGGAGCCCACATCGACCAGATCGAGGCTTGCGAGCCCTGATGGCTCGGCTTGGTGGGCCCTGCGGGCTCGTGGTGTAGCGTCCAGAACCCGAGCATTGAGGAGCCCGCGTGAACATGTCGATCAAACGGTTGTTGTCGGCCCTAGCCCTTGCCGGGATGGTGCTAAGTGTCGGTGTGACTCGAAGGGGCGACACCATCCGAAGTGATTCTCACCCTCGACGGTTCGTCGGTGACGACTGCTAACGGCGAGGACATCACCGTGGCGGTCGAGGGGGACGCGATCAGTGTCTTGAGCGC
>JBPCTU010000454.1:0-12481 GCA_051011515.1 Acidimicrobiales bacterium | reverse complement strand
GTGCACGCCCATGCACACTCGGGCGTGCACTGACAGCCGCCGACGCCCGTTGCGAGCAAATGCCCGAGGCCTGCCTCCGCCCCAGGCGCTCTCCGTTGGCTCCCCAAAGGCCGGTGCGCCCGAAACGGGCGAGCAGCAAGGGTCTCTGACCTGGGGAAATCAGTGGGCCGCGAGGGATTTGAAACCCCGACCCCCTGCGCGTCATGGGGCTCCGTTGTGTCCGTGGGTGACCATCTGACCTGGGGCGACTGTCCGCCGACGTGCGGGGATGTACGTACAAGTGTGCCGGATTCAAGACGAACCCATCGGCTCTCCGGGGGTTAGGCTTCGGGCTAGTGCCGGCGAACCCAACGGAGCGGAGTTCTTGCTTTCACCTAACCTGATCATCCTCTACGTTGACGATCCGCTCGAAAGCGCCGCGTTCTACGAGAAGCTCGTTGGTCGACCAGCCGAAGGGTTTCCGACATACATGGCGTTCGAGTTCGATAGCGGACTGATACTCGGACTCTGGTCCACTGCGGCAAAGAACTTCGTCTCGGGAGGGCAGGGCCATCGAGCCGAGCTCGCATTCCAGGTTGACACCGAGCAAGAGGTGCGAAGCCTGTACGCCACATGGCATGCCGCTGGCGTCGCTATCGAGCAGGAACTCGAAGAAGCTGTATTCGGCTTGACGTTCGTCGCACTTGATCCTGATGGCCACCGCATCCGTGTGAACCTGCCAGATCAATAGCCCTGGCGAGGGACTTCAGGCAGTTACACCGCACACAACGGCACATACCGAGCGCGTTCGGCCGTCTCGCTGCCCGGCTCGGCGATACCCGAAGAAAGCGTGGCAGAACGGCACATCGGGGATGGTCGATGCGGACGGCGGACGTCGTCTCACCATTCGAGGCAACCTTCAAGTTGCCATGCCCTACCTGTAGCGGCAGTGGTGAGGTCAGCTCGGTGCCCACCCTGCCGATCGTTCGAAGGAACGTCGGGAGCGAGTCACCCGTTTCAACCTCGTAATCAGGCGACGTCGCGAAGTTCGGCGACCGTTCAACGGTCGTACGTCCGCCCAGAGCGATTCCGACCCCGGCTGCGAGTGGTCGGGGTCGAGGGCAACAGATTGATCGGTTGCCGTGGCGACGTCCGATGTGTCGCCGAGTTGATCGATGATCCGAAAGCCAAGCATCCGGCCGGCCGAGATGGGTCCGACCTGGTGCTCAACGACCCGGTCGAGTGATCCATCGAACGCTGCCAGCGCTGCGGCAGCCGCGTCCGTGACCTGCCCGACCGCGTCTGCGTTCTGCGGCTACGAACCGCGCCGAACGCATGCCTCGACTGCCCCATACCCCTGTTCCTGGCCGCTGCCACTGCCACTCCCATCTGCTCGGCGACACTACGGGACGGACTAGGGTCGCCCTGAAGATTGGTCCGGTGGTAGCGCGGTCCGCGGCGAGGAGCCTGAACATGAGTGACCGTCCGAACTTGTTGTTCTTCCACATCGAGAACTCCTCGACCGGCGATTGGGGGTGCTACGGCGGCGGGATCCCGATCGGTGCCAGGACCCCGAATGTCGATCGTTTCGCTGACGAAGGTTTGATGCTCACGAACTACAACGTCGAGGCCCAGTGCACCCCGAGCCGGTCCGCGTTGATGACAGGCAGGCACTCGACACGAACGGGCTGCACCTCGGTGCTGCCGGGTGTCGGTCTGGCGTCATGGGAAGTGACGATCGCTGACTCCCTGAAGGAGGTCGGTTATCGCAACGCCATCTACGGCAAGTGGCACGCCGGCAAGGAACCAGGCCGCCTCCCCACCGATCATGGCTTTGACTACTGGTACGGCATCCTGGGCACCTGGGATGAGGCGATGTGGCCCGAAGACAAGTTCTTCCAGCGTGCCGACCACGAACCCGAGCACATCATCGAATCCACCGGAGCCGGGCACCTCAGCAACGTCAAGGTCCTCGACAGCGACGTTCGCAAGGACATCGACCTCGAGTTCCTCGAGCGCAGCGAGCAGTGGATGCGTTCAGCCGTCGCCGACGACGAGCCGTTCTTCGTGTACTTCAACCACTCCCAGACCCATTTCCCCACGACCCCGCGCGACGAGTACCTCGACTCTTCCGACGGCGGCGAGGTGGCCGACTGCATCCAGATGATCGACGGCGACTTCCAACGCCTGCTCGACCTGCTCGACGAACTCGGCGTACGGGAGAACACCATCGTCGTGTTCGCCGCCGACAACGGGCGCGACACCACCTTCCACGCCGCCAACAACCAGAACGCCACCGGCAACTGGCGTGGCGGCTACTTCTCCACCTACGAAGGCAACAACCGCACCATCGGCCTCGTCCAGTGGCCCGGCTATCTCCGCACCGGCGCCTCCGACGAAATGTTCCACATCGTCGACTGGTACCCCACCCTGATGCACCTCATGGGCCACGCCGACAGCCTCCCCACCGACCGGGTGCTCGACGGCGTTGACCAGTCTCACTTCCTAGCCGGCAACCAAGACGAGTCGAACCGGGAGCACTTCCTCATGTTCTTCGACGACCAACTCGTCGGGATGCGCTACCGCAACTTCAAGGTCCTGACCCACATCGTGGAGAACGGCTACTCGCCTATCCAGAAACTCGCCATTCCGCACATCTACAACCTCACCGTCAACCCAGACGAAAACACCCCCTACAACTACGACCACATGCACTCCTGGGTCCTCTACAAAGAGTTCATACCCCGCGTCGCCGAGTACATGGCCTCCCTCCAAGGCGACGCCGTCCCCAAGGGCGCCCCGGCCGACTACAACCCCAAGCAGACGTGATCGAGGCCATCTACCGGGCCCGCTGGCTCACGGCGATCGCCGTTGTCTTCTCTGCGGTGGGCGCCCTGTTTTTGCTCGTCGTCGGCGCCATTTCGACGGTACGGAGCATCGGGATCTACTCCGGCGCCAACGACCTGTGGGGGCCGATTATTCAGTCGTGGGGGGTTGACCAGGGCAAACGCGCCTCCATCCTGGACGGCCGTGTCTCATGTTCTCTAGCGTCTCATCGCCCTGCTCTCCCGTCTGGCTGTCCGATCCGGCCGGTCCAAGGACCTCGAGATCATCGTGTTGCGCCACCAGCTCACCGTTCTCCGCCGCCAGATCGATCGACCCACCCTCAACGACGACGGACCGTGCTCGGCGCGATCGCGGCCGCACCCCCCCAGACCCATATCCCCACCCACCAGGTGTTCTTCGCTGGCGTAGGCACCGGCAAGGGATAGCCCGGTGCTTGTAACTCGTTGGCCAGCGAGGTCCCAGTCGCCGGCGATGACGCCATCGCCTATCAGCACCGCGTTGATGACATTCTCCGTGCCATTCGACCATCGTGCACCACCTCGGAGGGTAGAGCCAGGGCCCTTGCGTCCGGAGAACCTCTCCGAACCTGCAGATCAACTCCCTAGGGAATCCGGGCATGCCTAGGCCGGTAGTCGGCGTAGCAGTCGAAGCACGCAGCGACCGCGTTTAGGACATCAGCTGACTCCCCGGCGCTAGCCGTCACCGAGAGGTTTGAGGCCCACAGCGGGTCAAGGAACCCGCTCTCGACCGCATAACCAAAAAGCGCATCGGCGGGCACGCCTTCGATCGCTCCAGGGTCAGGAGAGGGAATCGGCTGCGGTTGTGGGCGCGGGCCTGATACTGGACACGCGGTGTTTCCCTCACCAAACCAGCCAGTTCTTGGATCGCCCTCCCCACAGTGACCCGTCGGGTCATTCAACGACACGGGCCGGTTGTAGACATAGCCGTAGCGGTTCAACGCCTCCGGATCAGCCCCACCCCGGGCACGATCGTGTCGGGTTGGGTGAAACCAGACACCCGACCATGCCTCCGGCAACGCGTGGCGCAAGTCGTGGTGGTCACGCCGTGCAGTGTCCCAGGTCAGCAGTTGAGGCAGCTGCTCTTGGGTCAACCGCCGATACCCGAAATTCCTGACAGACCCACCCGTAGGTTCAGGACTTAACGATGTCTCGACACATCACATGGTGGGCCGTGAGGGATTTGAACCCCCGATCCGCTGCGCGTCATGAGGATCCGTTGTGTCCATGGACGTCCGCTGACGTCCGTGGGTGACCGGCTGACCCAGGCCTACTGTGGACGTTCGTGGACCTCCACGGAAGTGCGTGGGCGTTGGCTCGCCTTTTGGCTCCCCACAATTCAGCTTCGCGTCAATAGTCGCCTCTGTCAGTTTTGGCGTTCGGCACCGATCTCGGTGAGCAAATGGTGGATGTCATCCCTGCAATATTTTGCGTGGGGTCGCGGGAGCATCTTCGAGCCACAGTCCGTCGATGAGGGCATCGGTAGATACGATCGCGCCGTGCGCGGCCAAGAGGATGGCCAGGGCGAGCCGCTGCTTTGGCCCACCCAACTCGATGTTCGCTGGAGCGTCAGACGCGCAAAGTGGGCCCAGCACCTGGAACTCCACATTCCTACTGTTGTGAGCGACCACCAGCCGGAGAATGGGCGAGCCCGGTTGTAGCCCGATTGGAACGTGATGAAGGGGTGGGCCGTTCACGAAACGGGCCGAGAGGCCGCCCCGGGCCGTGCCCAGCGGTGGGCACGAGCCGAGACGATCTCTCGGAGCTCTCGGCGACAAGTGCTGTCAGCTACCGTTGTCGCTCGCGGCAGCTCTGGAGGCCGCTTCTGCATAGCTGGTGTTGCCGACCCAATCCGGTGGCAGATCCACGTTGGGACCGGCCTGAGTACCGTCGGGAAGAGAGATCGCTGGCACGTTTGGATTGGTGGAGTTCCGCTCGATTTGAACTGCCACGAGCGCCAACGTCACGGCAAGCGCCGCCACGACGGCCAACGCCACAACTGCGAGCCGATGTTGCTTCGGGGGATGGAAGATAGTGAGTGTCATTGGGTGCTCCGTTCCTTTGAGACCACAATCCGACGTTGAGTGCCCGCGAATCGGGATCTGCCATTTCCGTGTGACAACGACGGTCCACTCGGTCGGTTGGAAGATGGAAGGAAGCGGGTTGGAATCGCGTTGGAGCTCGGCCTCGATCAGCTCCTGGACTGCGGCGGAGCCTGGCTGACGGCGTCGTCAAGGACGGACCAGTTCCCGCCAGTTGTTCACCCAGCTAGTGTGGGCAGTCTCAACAGTCTTCGCGCGATTCCTCCTAGTAGCTTCAATCACTTCTGAGAATCGCACGGTGGCCACCCAACCCGCGATGACCGCGAATCGTTCAAGCCGACCTGCACCACATGATGGGACTCACCCTGGCTCCTCTCCCGGTTTGGTTCCCACAGAACCCCTCTGTGGGCCATCCCGGACCTCCACAAACAGGACACGTTCTGGAAGTGCCTGAATCGTATGTTGCGGACGCGCACCTGCGGTGAGCAGGCATTACGTGTCCAACCAAGCCCCAACCGACGTAGCCGAGGATGCCCCCATGAAGCGGCGATACGACGCTCCGAGCGTGCGGTTTCGGGTGCTGGGGCCGCTAACCGTGTCCCAGGACGACCGCCAACTACACATCGGAGGTCCGAAACAGCGTCTTGTGCTGGCCGTGCTCTTGCAAGCGGCAGGACAGACGGTCTCCAGCGACGCTCTTGTGGATGGCGTCTGGGGGGACACGCCACCCGCAACGTCACGAAAGACCCTGCAGGGCTACATCCATCACCTCCGTGGTGGGCTGGGCGACATGGTCTGCACCGACGCGCACGGCTACTCGTTGCACACAGACGGCGCGGTCGATGCTATTGATTTCGATCGTCTGCGCCGAGAGGGCCACGACCTCATCGCCCACGATCCTGCGTCCGCCGCACAGCTACTACGAGAGGCGCTGTCATTGTGGACCGGTCCTGCATATGCAGATCTCGCAGGAGAGGCAGCGCTCACACCCGAAATCGCGCGGCTACAGAATCTTCGTGTTTCTGTGCTGGGCGATCGGATCGACGCCGAACTCGCGCTAGGCGCTCACGCCGGACTCATCGGTGAGCTCGAAGGCCTGAGCCAGGAGTACCCGCTACACGAGCGGTTTCGTGCTCAATCCATGCTCGCGCTCTACCGGGCCGGCCGCCAGGTAGAGGCACTCCGCGCCTTCGAGCGCCTCCGTCGGTTCCTGGCTGAAGAGATGGGGCTCGACCCCTCTGCCGACCTCCAGGAATTGGAGCGGCGGATACTGGCGCGCGACCCGTCGCTGCTGGTCGAGGGAGACGGATCGGCGAGCCCGGCCGCCGTTAGGGGCTACGAGCTGCGGGAGCTAGTGGGGCGAGGTGCTTCGAGCGAGACGTATCGCGCCTATCAGCGGTCGGTAGGTCGTGAGGTTTCGGTTCGCATCCTCGGCGCAGAGGTTGCGAACGACTCTCACTTCATCGCCGAGTTCCTCACCGACACGCAACGGGTGGGGTCGCTTGAACACCCCCACATCGCCTTCGTCTTCGATACGTGGCGTGAGCCCGGGCAGGCATACCAAGTGACGAGATGGCTGGGGGGAGGGACCCTCGAGGACAAGCTCTGCGATGGTCCAATGGGCCTCGCCATTGCTCTACGTACGCTGGATCAGGTCGGAGGAGCGCTGGCCTACGCCCACAAGCAGGATGTGATCCACGGACAAGTTCGGGCCTCGAACGTCTTGTTCGACGAGACGGGAAACGCATACCTGTCTGACTTCGTCGTCGGGAGCTCCGACGACAACCTGAGCACATGTCAGGATCGAAAGGACTTCACGCTGCTTGCTCATCGCATGCTGTGCAACTCTGCGCCTCTTCGAGTAGACGGCCTGGCCCAACCCGCCGTCGCGACCGTGCCGAATGCACTCGACCCCATCTTCGCCGTCGCGCTCGGGCCCGACGACGGATACGCGCGGATCGAGGACTTCCTCAATGCGATACGACACGTGGCCGGTCTCGACGTCGAAGCTTCGCCCGGCATCGAACCGGTTCGCTCCGAAGCCCGCAACCCGTACAAGGGCCTTCGCGCATTCCAGGCATCCGACGCACGAGATTTCTTCGGTCGTGACCATCTGCTCGAGCGTCTTCTCTCCACGCTGAGAAGCGAGCGACTCATAGCCGTGGTCGGTCCCTCGGGGTCGGGTAAGTCGAGCCTCGTGAACGCCGGCCTAGTACCGCGCCTACACGAAGCCGGAACCCCTGGCTCTCTGCTCGTGACCACCATGTTCCCCGGTGCGTTCCCGTTCGAAGAGCTCGAGGCCGCACTCCTCCGGGTAGGTGTGAACCCAGGCGGTGTCATCGCCGATCTGGTTGGCGACGAGAGAGGCCTGGTACGCGTTCTCCAGCGAGTCTTGCCAGCACCAGTCTTCCGCGAGGAGGGCCCCGAGCTGATTCTCGTCATCGACCAATTCGAGGAACTGTTCTCAGTTGTCTCGGACGAAGAGACTCGCTCCTTGTTCATCGCCAACCTCACAAACGCCGTGACCGACTCCAGGTCCAGGCTGCGAGTCGTCTTGACCATGCGGGCAGACTTTTTCGATCGGCCGCTCCAGTACCCCGAGTTCGGCGCCCTCATCGAGGCTGGACTGGTACCGGTAACGCTTCCCGACCGCGACGATTTGGAACGGGCCATCGCGGAACCTGCCTTATCCGTCGGGGTTGAGCTAGAGCCTGGCCTCCTGCCCCAGATCCTCCACGACATCGCCCACCAGCCGGGCAGCCTTCCCCTGATGCAGTACGTGTTGACAGAGTTGTTCGACGGACGCCAAGCCGACGAGCTGACCGTGCGTGCGTACCAGCAGGCCGGGGGCGTGTTCGGTGCGCTCGGGCGCCGTGCAGAGGAGCTGTACGACGAGTTGGAGCCTGCCGAACAGCGCACTATCCGACAAGCCTTCCTACGCCTCGTGACGGTGGATGAAGGCATGAACGACCTCAGGCGACGGGTCCGCATAGCGGAGCTGAGCTCATCGGACTTGGACGAGCGCGCGCTGTCTGGAGCCCTGGAGCTTTACGGTTCCCACCGTCTTCTCACCTTCGACCTCGACCCAATCACCAGGAGCCCAACTGTCGAGGTCGCCCACGAGGCGTTGTTGAGGGAGTGGGACCGCTTGAGCGGCTGGGTCGATGACCAACACGACGATCTGATGATCCGCCGACGCCTCGATGCGGCGATCGCCGATTGGGAACAGTCGGGGGAAGACGCCGCGTTCTTGCCAACCGGAGGTCGCCTGGCCCAATTCAACGACTGGTCGTCGACCACAACCCTTGCCATCACGCAGTCCGAACGAGAGTTCGTCCGGTCCGCAACAAATCTTGAAACGGCGACTGCGGCACAAAAAGCACAACGGCGTCGCTGGCTCATCGGTGCGCTGGCCACTATTGCGGTGGGATTTGCCGTGGTCGCGGGCTTTGCGTTGCTCCAACGGCAGAACGCCAGCGACAACGCGTTCGACGCCGAAACCAGACGGCTGATTGCTGATGCCGTAGTCGAGGCCGAGGCCAACCCACGCCTCGCGCTCCTACTCGCCGCTGAGGCTCACAACAGGGCGCCGGGGCCGGAGACACTCGGAGCGCTCCAGCAGGTCATGACCAGGACGGGTCCCTTCCTCGGGATGTTCGGCGATGGAGCGCTGGAGGTCGAATGGGCCGCAGACCGCATTGTCACTTTCGACGTCGACGGTCTGGGTGTGTATGACAGCGCGACGTTGCGGTTGATCCTCGATGTTCCGCTGGGCCTCTCCATCGCGCCGGCCGGAATGTCTACACGCGATTCGGGCGCTGATGGAATCGCATCCGTATTCGCGATTTCCGCTGGGGCGCGCTGGGCCGCGGTCGGACTCGATGGCGGGGCCGCGGCGCTGGTCGACCTCGATAGCGGTTCGACCCGGACCATTCCTTACTGGCGCGACGTGACGGCATTCGCGTTCGACAAGGACGAGCTGCTGATTGCGGTCGGCGATAGGCGCGGCGACGTCGTCGTCTATGACCTGGCCAGCCTCACCGAGATCCGATCCTTTCAGAGCACACACAAAGAGAGCTCGTTCGCGGACTTTCCAGAGTTTGGCTTCTGGAGCGGCGTGCTCCCTGCGTACGAGGAGCTCGCCTTCCGCGGCGTGGCCGCGCTTGCGTTCAACAGCGACGCCTCGTTGCTCGCGATCAACATTGGTCCGCGGGTTGGTTTCTGGTCCCTTGAAACCGGCGAGCTGGTCTGGCCCGAGATGCTGCTCCGAACATGGGAGAACGGGTTTCCGTACTTCGCACAGACTCTCGAGTTCAGCGGCAACGAGCTCGTGGCACATGGATTCGACACCCTCACGTCTATCGACGCTGGGACCGGGAGCATCATCTCCAGCGGCCGTATCCCGCTGGTCAGGCCCGATCGTGATTTGGATCTCGGAATTACGTATAGACACGGCGCGGACAATCGAGGAGTCGCCCTCACTAGCGAGGGTCGGGTCGTGATCTTCGACGTTGCCGATGCCGTCGGCTCTTTCGGCCCGAACAATGCAGGGCCGACGATGGAGTTCGATGTCCCGGTCCGCCCTCGAGAGGGACTCGCGTTGTCGCCTGACGGCGGACGACTAGTCGTCGCCGGCGCGGAGTCGCTGATGCTCGTATCACTCGAGGGCCAACAGCTGCTCGCGGATGCGGTTCCGCGCGGAGCCAGCCGCCGTCTCTCCGTCAGCAGTGACGGCAATATGATCGCCGGCTCAGACGGTTGGTCCTCAGTGGTCTGGGATCGATCCGAGACGCCGACACAGGTAGATATCCCCACCACACTCCGCGAAGCGTCTGAGGCCTTGACGGGTCAGAGAGTTGGTCTCGAGACGTTCGTCTCTGCTGGCGGCTACCCCGGCGGAGACATGCTGGTGCAGTACTCACTCGGTCGGGCCCAGTTCTACGACGGTCTGACCTTCGACACACCGGGCCCGGTCATCGAGAACGTCAGATACGAGAACAGCATGTCGCCCGACGGTCGGCACCTGGCGCATGGACGCTGCACGAGCACGGCCGACTTCGGCAAGCTTTTCGAAGGTGCGGGCGACACGGGCTACGTGTGTGACCTCGTCGGCGTGAACGTAGTGGATATGGCCACCGGCTCGACTGTCGTGGAGCTATGGCCACAGGGCGAGACATCAGCGATCGATTGGTCGACCGACGGCCGTCGACTCGTGCACACCAACACCGATGGCCAGGCAACCGTCTGGGACGCGACGACGTGGACCGTCGTCGAATCAGGCGGGCTCGACCAGGGCGACGAAGCGTTGGTCGCGCGCCACAGCCCTGACGGTCAGTATCTCGCCAGTGTCGATCGCGATGGCGTGATCAGCCTGCGCGATCCGGCATCTGGCGACGTACGTACTACTCTCGCTGGTGCCGTGGGAGCGGCTGCGGGCGGGCAGGGTCCGTGGTTTTCGTCCGATTCGTCGCTGTTGCTGACGGTCTTTGACGGATCGCCGCGTCTCTGGGACACCGTTACCGGTGCTCAGATCGGCGAACCATTTCCGAACGAGCCAAGCATTCGCGCCGCTGGAGCAGAAGGTGAGCAGCTTCAGTTGGTCACGGGCGTCGGCGATCACGTGCTCGTCTGGAATCTCGACGCTTCGTCCTGGCTTCATATCGCCTGTGCCGCGGCGGGGCGGAACATGTCGCGCGCCGAATGGCAACAAGCGGGACCGGTCGACACCGAGTACGGCGCCACCTGTCCCGAGTATGAGACGGAAGCCTGATGCCCCGTCTCGAACCGAATGCTCCAAGAAAGGCTGCAAGACGAATGGCGGAAACGATGAACAGAAGCGCACGCGCCAGAATGTGTGTCGGGCACGTCATTCTCGTCGTCCTGGTCTCAGCGGCATGTGGCGGCGGAGCAGGCCAACAGGCCGCGCAACCCTCGGAGCCGACCAGTCAGATGGCAGAGCGGCCAGAGCCTGACCAGCTGCCGGGGGACGGCATCGAGATCACGATGGCGCGGGCGAACTGGTCCAGCGAATACATCGCCGCGGAGATCTATCGTCAGATCCTCACAGAGCTCGGCTACAACGTCTCCAACCCCGCCGACATCGAAGTCGGCCCAGGTCGCGCCTACGAAGCCATGGCCCAGGGCACGGTCGACTTCTGGGCCAACGGCTGGATCCCCGCACATCTGAGCTGGTTCCAGGTCGAGTTACCCGATGGATCGACGGTTGGTGATCACCTCGACTACATCGGTGATGGCGTGCGGGACGCTGGCGTCCAGGGATTCCTCATAACCAAGAGCTGGGCCGATCGAAACGGTGTGCGATCCATCGACCAGATCAATGCTGATCCCGCACTCATCGCTCAACTCGACGAGAACGACGCGAATCCAGGTAGTGGAGTCTGGGACCTCTTCGGCTGTGAGGAGACGTGGACCTGCGACGACATTATCGACAGCATGATCGCCTACTACGGTTGGACCCAAGTCGTCCAGACTCGTGGGGCATACGACGAGATGTTCGCCGAGTTCCTCCGCCTCGTTCGCGAGGAGGCTCCGACGGTTATCTACACCTGGGCCCCGAGCGACTACTTGGCCCAGGCCGTTCCCGGAGCAGAAGTGCTGTGGCTGACCATGCACCCCGACCGTCTCCTCGATGACTCGAACCCGTTGGGTGTCACGGGAGGTGAGCACTTTCAGCAACGAAGCGGGTTCACAGGCTTCGGTGCGGCCACATGTACGCAGCCATGCCAGCTGGGCTGGGACACTTCCGACCTGCACGTCGTGGCAAACAAGGCTTTCCTCCTTGCGAATCCGGTCCTCGTCTCACTGTTCGAAAGGATCCGGCCCGATGCCATCGACCTTCAGGCGCTCGCTGTGGAACAGGCACGCGGCGACGGCTCCCAAGAGCATCTGGCACAGCTCGCGTCCCGATGGCGCACCGACAACGAAGAGCTGATCGACGGCTGGATCGCGGACGCGCTCGCTAGCTCGCAGGGGTCATGACGCGAACGCGGCGGCCAACACTGTGTGACCCGAATCGGAGCCCCTAGGCGATGTCAGCGCGGTCCGTTGGCAACCCGATTCGCCCCGAAGATCCCACGACGACGACCCAGCCAACGGAAAGACCGTTTCTGAGCTGGGGAAATGAGTGGGCCGTGCGGGATTGAACCCCGAACCCCTGCGCGTCATGGGGATTCGTTGTGTCCGTGAGTGTCCGTGGACGTGCGTGGATGACTAGCTGACCTGCGCCTACTGTCCGTGGACGTCCGTGGGTGTACGTAGAAGTGTGTGGGTGTTGGCTCCCCAACAGGAATGTCGTCAGACGGCCAACGCGTCGTCTCTCGTTGAGCGTGTTGTGGGCAGGCCAAAGAGCTAAGGCCACTGGGAGCCAGCCTCGAATGGGTCAGCTCTCTATGGCCACCGCCAAGCCAAGCATCGCCCCGAGAGCCACTAATCCCTCCGCAGATACATAGTCCTGTTCTGCGTACACGACCCCTGCATCACGCAGGGCTCCAGCCAGACCGGCCGCCCAGACGTTCTCGATGACGAGGAGAAGGACTGCGTCGCCGACCGCAAGTTCGTCAGCCAACGCCTCGATCT
>JBPCTU010000453.1:0-4773 GCA_051011515.1 Acidimicrobiales bacterium | reverse complement strand
GCGCTGGCTGGTGCGTCGCACCGATTGGGCGGTCGTCCCCGCGAGCCCGATCGTGAAGCGGCGGCGGGCCGGGCAGGTACTGCGTGCCGGGTGGGGGCTCTATCGCCGCGACTTCGGGGCCCGGCTGTTGTTCGGCCTTATCTACGTTCCAACTGCCTTCATAGCCGCCTTGGTCGCAGGCCTGGTCGCACTCGTTCCGGTGCTTGACGATGTGTTTCATCTTGCCGGCGACGACAGCCCGACTGGTGTCGTGTTCGCGCTCGCCGCCGGGGGGATCGCCAACCTCTTCGCCTATGTGATCGTCAACGGCCTCGTTGCTGCGTACATGGACGACTCGGTCGCCAAAAAGCGTTCGCCGATGGAGTCAGCCCGCTTCGTCTGGTCGAAGGCAGGGGTTCTTACCAAAGGGTTCTTCCGAGCCACCCTGATCGTTGGTGGCTTGATCATCACGGTTGTCGGTATCCCTTGGGGTATCCGCCAGCTGGTCAGGTACCAGTTCCTGCCCCAGGCCGTGGTTCTCGAAGGCCGTGATGGTCGCGACGCGTTGGCCAGCAGCTCCGACCTCGTGAAGGGACGATGGTTTCACACAGCGCTGCTTATCACCCTCTTCAACGGCGTGGTCGCGGCGTCGGGCATGGCTTTCGGCTTGTTGCTGCTCGTGTTCTTCTCGAGCATTCCACTCTGGTTGTTCAATGCTCTCGTGCCGCTGATCTATGGCCTCACAGTGCCGCTCACAGCCTCGGCCCAGACCCTGCTCTACGGAGACGCGGTGGCAGAAGACGCCGGCATTCAACCTGGAGTCGCCGACGTCGAGGTCTCCCCGGCCATCTGACCGGGGCTGGAGTTGTGCCGCCATGGGCCTCCGCTGGGCGGCGGCTCTCAGTTCAGCTGTTCAGTGCTTTGGCTTTTGCTGCGGCGTACTCGTCGTCGCTGAGAGTTCCGTTGGCGTGGAGATCGGCAAGTTTTGCGAGCTCATCGGCCGAACCGCCACTTCCGGCAGCGTTGGCGATGTATGCCCGAGTTGCCGCGTCGCGCTCGTTCGCCGCGTCGACCGCTCGGTCGCCCATCGAGCCGCCGCGGACGATCAAGTACAGGAACACACCCAGGAAGGGCAAGACGATGATGGCCAGCGCCCACAACGCCTTGGCGACACCCGAAAGATCGTCGCTACGCATGACATCGACGAAGATCGTGATGACCAACCAGATCCACATGAAGAACAGGAAGAACCAGAAGATCGACCAGAGAACCTGACCCGATCCGAATTCAGCGGCGAGTAGCAATGACATGTCCTTTCATGACCCTGCCGAGCAGGGAAGAGCCTTGACACCATGATTCAGGAGGACGCGTTCGATCGTCAAATCTCGCTGGCGTGCTCCAACGCGTCTGCGAATGCGTGTGGCCGAGCGTGAACTAGGCGACGATGAATCTCGGGGCTGACACTCCGCCGAGTAGAGCCGACACCAAGATCCCGAGTGGCAGGGTGCCCCAGTAGGAAAGACCCGTTCCGAGGTTCCCGAGGAACAGCATCAACAACCAGCTGGCTGGGAACGTAGCGATAAGGAAGACGGCAATTGCCGCGAGAATGCCCTTGATCATGTTGATCACTCCTTGTGGTAACGCCTGAGCGGGTTGGTTCCCCGCGTTGGTCAATGCAACCACGACACCGTGCCGGTGGGGGCGATGCTCCCGTTGGTCGTCTGGTTGGCTCCTCGACGCGTCGGCCCAGGGATGGCTCGTCAGAGGTAGTCCCGCTCGGTCAGCCACTTCGTGGTGTACCAGCCGTAGCAGGGCGGGAGGTAGGCGGTCACGATTCGGTGGGTGATCGCTGCCGCGAGGGCAGTCTCTTCGGGGACGCCTACAGCCACCAGGCCCGCGGTCAACCCGGCTTCTGCAACGCCAATGCCGCCGGGCACCGGCATGAACCCGACGAAGAGTGATACGAAGCTGTTCACGAAGAGAGCCTCGGCGAAGGAAATGGAATCCCCATAGGCGCTGACCGAGGCGCTGAGCGTCAGCGCGAACAGCATCTTGTTGAGCAAGCTTCCACCCGCGACACGAAGCAGGCGTTCCGGGTCGGTGATCGAGTCCTTTACGGCCGAGAACGCCTCTTTCAGGGGTGGGAGGACCATGTCGCGGAGCTTCTTCACCGAGAACGTCACCACGATGCCGATCAACACCAGGACCCCGGCCAGCACGAGGATCCGTAGAACAGGGCCGGCGTCGAGGTCATCGAGGTCGATGGACTGGCTTACGACCTGCGCCGAAATGACGATGAGGATCACGTCGAAACCTTTGGAGAACACCGTGAGCAGTGGCCCCTGTGCAAAGGCAGCTGCGGTTGGCACGCCCAACTTCTGCATGTAACGAACGTTCATGGCGATGGCGCCGGCCTCTGATGGCACCGCCAACGAGATGAAAGAGATCGCGTAGCGAAACATGATCGTGGGCCCGAACGGAACGTGGCGGTCGACCATGCCGGACAAACTGATGTACTCACCGATGTTGGTGAGCTGGGCCAACACCAGGGCAACCAGTACCCAGGCCCAGATAGCGCTCGACAGTTCCTCGACTATGACGTCGAGACCGATGTCACCGAGCGCTGATATCAGGGCATAGGCAGCGAGGAGTGTCAGCGCCAACATCGCAACGTTTCCCCATGTGACGCGCCGAAGCTCGACCAGCTTGGGCGGCTCGGCGTCGAGCGCGTCGACGACGTCTGAGCGCAGCCCCTTGAGGTTCAGTTTGGATCGCTTGACTTGGCGTTGGAGCTCTCCCGAGAGAGCACTGCGCTGTAGGACCTGGAGGGCGGAGATGAGCCGCTCGTCGCCTATCGCCTGTCGCGCAGCCTGGATTGCCCGTTGATTGTCGGCCGCTAGAGCTGTGGCAACGAGCATTTGGGCGATATCGGCGGCTTGGGCCAGGGGGTCCGGGCTCGGGATCGACTTGGAGAAGTCGTCGATCACGATGCCTCGGTCCGTGACCACGAGGTGGTATCCGTCGATCGCCCGGTGCGCGATGTTCGCGTCGTGGAGCTTCATCAAAGCAATCCAACACTGGGCGAGAACATCATCGTCGACGTCGTCGGGGGTGAGTTGTTCCAACCGCGGTCCGTCGAGCCACTCGGTTGCTATGGCCGCGTCGCCGGCGGGTCCCCGCGCCCAGCCGGCAAGGACGGGTGCGGGTACATCGCGGTCTGCTGCCTCGTGGAGCATGAGGCTCTCGTGCTCGACCTGTTGGGTCCCCGACGCTGTCAGGGTGTCGTCGGCGTCCCGGTACCAAGTGGCGCGCCATGCTCGGGCGACCAATGCAGCATCTACGGCGTCGCGGCCGTAGACCTTGATGAACAGGTCCGGTCGTTCCGCCTGTTCTACCCGTACCAGCGTCGCTCCGATTGGCTGGACCTCGAGGTACGAGAGATCGTCGGGGTCAAGGTCGAGCTCGGAGAAGATCGCTGCAATTCGAGCCTTGCTCGGGATTCCGACACCTGAGCCGAAGATCAAGTGGATTGCCGCGGCCGATCCGTAGCCCACCATGAACGCGCCGACGACACCCGAGATGGTGGAATAGTTCAGAATGATGGCGGCGATCGCCATCGGGAAGATCAGTCGACGCCCCACATTGCGCATCGGTAGCGAGAGGTACGGGCTGGCGACTCTGGTGACAGCCACGGCGAGGGCCAGTCGCAAGACCGGGTATGACGGTGTGCCGTCCCGTTCGAACAGTTCGGGTAGGACGTCCACCCACTCTGGGCCGGCGAGCAGTGCCAAGAGCATGGATGCGACGGCTGCCAGCGCGGCGGCGAGCCCCATGTCGCGAGCGACTGCACCTCGCCCGTCGCCGAATACCCATATCGCTACCAACAGGCCAAACGCGTAGACGCCGCCGAGGATGTAGACGATCGTCAGGAGCGCGCTTAGCCACCCTGGTAGACCGTCTGCGAAGAACTCTGAAACGCGTAGGTCCAGATCGGACGGACCGGCGTGAGTCCAGGCGGCGATGACTGAGACCAGGGTGGTAGCGATGACGATGACCACGTCGGTGGGCCGTCGCGCGCGCGGGTCGTCGGCCGGAGCTGCGAAAACGACGTTTCTGGACGATTCCCTGGATGTGTCTTGGGAGACTAGATCGAGCAATTTGGGAGAGTCGGTGCTCACTGGCGTCCTCAGTGCGCGTTGAGGTCCCGACACCATTGAGGCGGGGGCTCTTGGCTGCGACTCCAATCTTGCAGATTGCGAGCAGCCGCTGGCGGAACACCGACCGACAAACGCAAGGTCGGGCCGCCCCTGAGCGTGTCTGCCAGCGTAAAGCGCGCACTGGTGCGCGCGTCACGTTGGCAGAACGGTGCAATGACACCGATGGGGCCGCTGCGGTTAGCCGTGGTCGTGACTACGCCCGCTGTTCGGGGGCGGGGTCCAAGTCGGTAAGCGGTTCCATCGGCAGGCCTAGGCGTCGGCTCCAAAGTCGGTGAACGACGTAGGCCAGCCCACCGAGCGGGATCGGGAGCCAGTAGGAGACCAGTCGGTACGCAAGCGTCGCTGTCGCCGCGTCGCCGGCGCTAAGGCCCGCCATGACCAGGGTTCCCGTCAAGCCAGCCTCGACGAACCCCAAGCCACCGGGCGTGATCGGGATCTTGGACAACAGAGTGGCCGTCACAAACGCAAGCAAGAGGACACTTGACGTGTTGTCGTGCCCGACGCCTCTGACCGCGAGCACAAGTGCGATGTAGTCGAACCCCCACTTGCCGAAGCTGGCCAGTGCGACCCAGTACCA